>JBFMFA010000430.1:0-3891 GCA_040753195.1 Gemmatimonadota bacterium
GAATCGCGGTCGCTATGACGCGTTGTTCTGCCGCAATCACCTCGTTGAAGCGCCGCACTCCGTGAACGAGCGCGTCGTTGGTTTCGGCGTCGAGCACCTTGCCGTCGCGAATCACGTTATCGGCGACGATGAGTGTGCCTCTCCGTGACAACTGCAACGACCAGTCCAGATAGTCGACATACCCTTCCTTGTCCGCATCGATGAAGATGAAGTCGAAGGGACCGAGCTTCTCAGCAGCGAGTTGCGGCAGCGTTTCGATGGCCCGACCAACCCGTATGTCCACACGGTCGGCCAGCCCCGCCCGCGCGATGTTCGTCCGCGCCACATCAGCGTGTTTCTCACTGTACTCGAGAGTGATCAGCCGACCATCGTTAGGTAGGGCCCGGCCGAGCCAAATGGTGCTGTAGCCGCCGAGGGTGCCGATCTCCAGGATGCGACGAGCACCGACAGCGCGCGCCAGGAGCATCAGCAGCTTACCTCGTGCGGTGCCACGGCAATCGCGGGAAGACCCGCGGCCGCGCTATCCGCCAGTGCCGCCTCCAGCACCGGATCGGACCCAATGAACAGGTCAGCGATATACGCATCGACATTCGACCAGAGTTCCTGTGCCATTCGTTAGGCTCACGGTTGTGGTTTTTCTCCCCTCAAGTTGATCGCTCGGGCGCGGCCTCGGCCAGCATGCAAGCCCGCTGTCGGCTGGAAACCTCATGGCGCGAAGTGGCGCCGACGGCCACATTCCTGAGCCTGCCCGCCCTGTCGCAGCCGATGGCCCTGTCCCCCCAAGATCGCGAGCGAGTAGCCGAGCTGCTCGTCCTCCTCACCGATGCTCCGTCCGACGCCGAGCGGCGGCGCATCATGAGCAGCCTCACCGCCGAACGCGAGGAAGTCCGGCGCGAAGTCGAGTCATTGGCCACCTCCCTCGACAGCGCGGGGACGCGGTTTGACCACCCAGCCTGGCGGCATGCGACCGATGCGCACGACGCGACGCCGGAGAGCCTCGGCGCCACTGCTCGCATCGGGCCGTACGTGCTGCTGCGTGAGATCGGGCGCGGCGGCATGGGCGCCGTATATGAGGCGGCACGCGCCGATCAGGCGTACGAAGGCCGCGTCGCGATCAAGACGGTGGGGCGTGCCCTGCCGAGCGAGTCACTCATGCGCCGCTTCCGGCAGGAGCGGCAGATTCTCGCCGGACTGCAACACCCGAACATCGCCGCGTTGCACGACGGGGGGACGACGAGCGAGGGGGTGGCGTACCTCGTCATGGAATACGTGGAGGGGGAAGCGATTGATCGGTATTGCGCGGCTCATCGCCTAACGATTCCACAGCGACTCGTGCTTGCGCTACAGATGTGCGCGGCGCTCCAGCACGCCCACACGCGTCTCGTCGTGCACCGCGACCTCAAGCCGCACAACGTTCTCGTGACGCCCGATGGAGTCGTTAAGCTGCTGGACTTCGGCATCGCCAAGTTGTTAGGCGCGGATGACGCGCATGAGACGGCATCCGACGTACCGCTGACGTTAGGTCACGAGCGGGTGTTGACACCCGAATACGCGAGTCCGGAGCAGCTGCGCGGCGGCGTGGTTTCGACCGCGTCGGACGTGTACGCCCTGGGTCTGGTGTTATACGAATTGCTCACCGGTCAGCGCCCGTTCGACCTGCGTGGCAAGTCCTATGGCGAGATGGAGCGCATCATCACGGAAACGGCGCCAGCACCGCCGAGCCGTGTCGCCGACCAGGCCGCCGCGGAGGCGACGCGGTCGCGGTCGGTCGGCGCGTTGCGCCGTGCGCTGCGTGGCGACCTCGATGCCATCGTGCTCACGGCGTTGCGGAAGGAGCCGGAGCGACGCTACGAGTCCGTCGATCGCCTCGCCCAGGACATCCGGCGTCACCTCGACGGCTGGCCCATCAGCGCGCAGCGTGACGCGTGGGCGTATCGCACGCGAAAGTTCGTTAGGCGCCATCGCACGGCGATGGCAGCAGCGCTGCTGCTGGTTGTCTCCGTGGCTGTCGGCAGCTTCGCGACATACCGGCAAGCGGAACGCGCCGATGCACGGTATCGAGAAGGACGTCGTCTCGCCAATGGCTTGATCTTCGATGTGCACGACGCGATCGTCGATCTACCCGGCGCCACCGCCGTGCGTGGGAACCTCATCACGCTTGCGCTCGAGTTTCTCGACAAGACGGCGCAGGATGTGGGTCACGATCCGTCGCTGGACAACGAATTGGCGCTCGCGTACCAGCGCATCGGCGACGTCCAGGGGAACCCAACGAACGCCAACCTCGGCGATATGCGTGGCGCGCTGGTTTCGTACAACAAGGCGGCGCGCATCGCGGAAGGCATGGTGCGGGACGCGCCAGACGACCCGCGCCCGCGACGCACGCTTGCGCTGGCCTACGAGCGGCTTGCTGACGTCACTGCGCCGTTAGGCGACCCGCAGAGCGCACTCCAATATCAGCGTCAGGCGCTCGCATCGTATGCGGCTCTGGACAGCCTGGAACCGGATCCCGTCGCGACGCACCAGTTGGCGGTCAGCCGCATCAAGCTGGGCGATCTGCTCGGCCATCCGGCATTCGCCAACCTCGGCGACACCGCGGCGACCATGGCGGAGTACCACGAGTCGTTACGGCTGCTGGAGGAGATCGCCCCAGAGGCGCACGACGCGTACGAAAATCGCCGCTATCGCGCGCTGCTGTTCGAGCGCATCGGCCGTTTGCAGGATCAGGCCGGGGACGGCCGTGCCGCTGGCACGTTAGGCAAATCGCTGACGCTGCGCGAAGAGCTGGTTGCTGACCGGCCGACCAGCGTGAACGCGAAGCGGGACGTGGCGATCACGAACATGCTGCTGTGTGCCTTGCACCTGCGGAGCGGTGATACGGACGCGGCTTTGAAGTCGTGCCAGCGCTCCTACGATCTGCGCAACGCGCTCTACCGTGCGGATCCGCGCAATTCGCAGCTCTTGCGCGGCATGGCGATCATCAATCGCCGGCTCGGCGACGTTTATGAAAAGCGCAAAGAGCGCCTAACCGCGGCTCATCATTTCAGCGTATCGGGCGCCTTCTATGATACGCTCGCTCGTCGCGGCGCGGCGAATCGATCCGACAGCAGCGACGCTCGCGCGGTGCGCGATGCCCTGCTCAGATCGCGCGACAATCGGGGCTAGTACTTCAGCCCTCCGGCCTCCGCGAACTCCTTCATCTTCTGCCGCTGTTCTTCGGAGAGCTCCTCGGGCACGGTGATCGTCGCCTCGACGATGAGATCGCCCTTCTTATCGTCCTTCTCGACGCCCTGACCCCGCACGCGGAAGCGTTTGCCGGCGCTCGTCCCCGGTGGAATCTTGATCGATACTTTCTTTCCGCCTAACGTTTTGATGCTGACCGTCGTGCCTAACGTCGCCTGCGCGATATTCAGCGGCACTTTGGCGATGAGGTCGAGGCCTTCGCGCCCATAAAAGCGATCCGGCTGCACCTGGAACGTGATGAGCAGATCGCCCGGTGGCCCACCCGCGCGGCCGCTCCCGCCCTGCCCCTTCAAGCGGATCTTCGTCCCCGTATCCGTGCCCGGCGGCACGGTGATCAGCACTTTTTTGCGCGTGCGCACTTCGCCCGCCCCTTTGCATACCGGACAGCGTTCACTCGGTACTTTGCCACGTCCCATGCACATGGGACATGGGCGGTTCACAGCGAAGCCGCCCTGGCCGAATGAAACGACGCCGCGCCCGTTGCACTCTGGGCATGTCTTCAGCGTTGCACCTGGCGCCGCGCCGTTGCCGCCACACGTCGCGCACTCCTCGTTGACTTCCAACTCGATAGGCACCTTGCCGCCGGTCGCAGCGGTCCGAAACGGGATCTCCAGCGTCGCTTCAACGGTCTGCCCCTGCACATCGGCCGCG
>JBFMFA010000431.1:0-3890 GCA_040753195.1 Gemmatimonadota bacterium
AGCGACAACTCGCTCAGCCAATTCCGGTCGGCAATCGTTAGGCCCTTCGGCCAGATAGGCTTCGTGTCGATAGCCGGCGTCAGGCATCCACTCGTGATAGCTAAACTGCGCCGCAGCCGGTTCCCACGGCATCATTCCGTCCCAAACTGGTACGGCGCGCAGGATCGTCTCGAAATCCAGAAAGCCCAACGGCTGGACATCGAATGGCTCGAGATCGCGCGCTAACGTAGACTCAACAATCATCTCTCCGCTGTTAAGGGCGCGGATTTGCCGCTTTTGCGCGTCCTGCAGCTTCTCATTCGGCGGTAAATGGTCGACGCGATGGATCCCGCGCGCAATGTACTTCGGAAACGTAGCCGGGCCGCACCTATACAAGTTTGAGATATGGCGCTCATCGTCCGGGAAGCAACGCTTCTTAAAAACGCACTCCCTCGGCTCACCGCAGTGGCGTCCTATGGCCACCGTTGGTAGCGGTCCGTCAAGAACAACGAGCTGCCTGTGCACTTCCTCAGACACGTTGGGCGCGAACTTCCGGACATCTTTCGTCACATCAGTCAACGCGAACAGCGCACCTGCATCAGGATGACGGAACTCGTTGCTTAGATGCATGACTCGCAGATCGTCAAGTTCGATCCCGTTTCTTACTAGTACGTGCGCTTGCACAGCCGCATCGAGGATATGCTCGTCCTTCGCCTCCTTGGACGACGTCACATCGATTACACGCCAACCACTCGCTGTCTTTGCGAGGATATCGGTGACCATAAACACTCCGTCAGCCTCGAACGCCGCGTCGAAAAGAACGGTCGCACCGGACTCGATTGCCTGACTCGTCGCTTCGAGGCGAACCGAACGCTCGTCATACGCAATGCGAACTCCGTTCGGGAATTGCGTCCGCGCGAGCTCCCGGACTTGAAGGCTCTGATCGAAAAGATCCTGTAGGACCTTGCCCGGCTGAAGCTCGACAGCGTCGGAATCGTGCACCTGCCACCAGAGCAGCTTCGGGCAGCGATGGCCTGCAACAAAGAGAGACTTGGTGAGCAAGATTGAGGGGGTGGGTGGATACGGGAGGATAGCCGGCCACTTCAGGCTGAGCAGCTCCTTGACGTCCGGCTTGAGTCGCGGGCCGTGGCCAATCTTCTCAGTGCGGCGTTCCGCGCTTGATGACAGCGAAAAGATGCAGTCGCGACGACATGGGGAATCACTGTGGAAAGTTGCGGTTCATCGTCTGCAGCACCTTCACAGTCGCCAACGTGTCGCGCTCACAACAGTCAAGCAGGTCCTTTCGCACGCGGTCCCGCTCCACGGCCGGAAATGCCATCCGCACGAACAAGAACCCGAGGTCCGCAGTCGCCAACTGCCAATCTACCATCGGCAGATCATCCAAGCACAACTCGGGCAGCCGCGCCGGCAACACATCCTTAATACTGAAGCTCCCGCGAAACTTCGGGTGATACACGTTGTTCTTCACCACCGGCAAAAGATCAACCAGCTTCGCCTCCAACTCGACCAACTCCTGCGCCAACTCCGGCACACACTGCTGCAACGCCCGGATCCGCGTCTTCTCGAACGACGAGTAATGCACCACGCGCACAGCATTCCGCGTCGCCTCTACCAGGCGCCGCGCCAACTCCGGACGACAATCGTTAGGTCCCTCGGCTAAATACTCCTCATGCCGATACCCCCCCCCGGCACCGACTCATGGTAACTGAACTGCGCCGCGACTTGCTCCCACGGCTTCGTGCCATCCCACACCGGAACGGCACGCATAATCGTCTCAAAATCGAGAAAGCCTAACGGCTCAACATTGAACGGCTCCAGATCCCGCGCCAACGTCGGTTCCACAACCATCTTGCCACTCCGCAGCGCTCGGATCTGCCGCTTCTGCGTATGCTGTAGCTTCTCAGTGGCAGGCAATTGATCGATGCGATGGATCCCGCGCGCGACAAACTTCGGAAACGTCGCCGGGCCACAGTTGTGCAGCGTCGAGATGTGCTGATCATCATCCGGAAAACAACGCTTCTCAAACAGACAGTCATACGGCTCGGCGCAATGCCGTCCGATCTCCACGGTCGGCAGCGGCCCGTCCAACACCTCGAGCTGTCGACGCACCGCCTCAGCAACGTTAGGCGCAAACGCGCGCACATCTTCCGCGACGTCCGTCTGCGCAAACAAATCACCAGTATCGGGATGTCTGAAGTCGCCGTTCAAATGCAGGACGTGCCACTCAACCGGCGTAATGCCGCTTCGCGCGAGCACGTGTGTCTGAACGCCGATATCCGCTAACTGCTTCTCCTTCTTGTAGCTCGACGACGACTTCACTTCGATCAAGCGCCAGCCGAGTGCGGTCCTCTCCAGCACATCGGTGGAGATAAACACATCGTCGGCTTCGAACGCGGCTTCCAAAAGCACAGTCGCACCGGCCGCGATCGCGCTACGCGTCGCTTCGAGCCGCTGCGCGCGTTCACCAGGCGGAATCAACGTCGCGTTAGGAAAACGCCGCCGCGCGATCTCTCCAACCTGACGCCCCTGATCGAAAAGATCCTGCAGCACCTTGTCAGGCTGCAGCTCCACGGCGTCGGGTTCGTGCACGCGCCACCAGAGCTGCTTCAAACACTGATGGCCGGAGACGAAGAGAGACTTAGTTAACAACGGACTAGTTGCTAGTTGCTAGTTGTTGTTGCTAGGGTGGTGGGTGGCCCATCCGCGGCCCGCCAGTTCACGCCTGCAAAAATGCGACATGGGCCGAGTTCTGCCTACTCCGGAAATCCCTCCGCTACCTTGGAATCGTCTCACCTTGCCGCAGACCCTTCGTTCTCACGGATACACCGGCGCTGTCTCGGTTACCGGTTGCGGGGCCAACACGACGGTCCTGTGACGGCGGCCGCTATGCTGCGTGCCGTCGATCCATCCAATCCGTAACGTGCTCTGACTTGCGGGAACCATCGCCGACCTACGCCCAAGCCGCTTCTGGAACGACTGGTAGCTCGACTTACGCAGGCGACAATGTTTCTGCGGTCAGGGCGAATGGTGCCGGAATTTGACCGTGATGAGATTCGCGAGCGGTCGGACCACCGTACCGGCTGATCTACAGACATCTCACGAGCAGCATCGAAGCGAATGCGATCGTTCACGGGAGACAGCCCCTTAGCGACGTTCCTCCGTAGGAAACGCTCGTCGGTGTCCTAGCTTTAGTCCTCCCGCGTTACAAGAATTACTCTCTCGGAACCGCTCGTCGCACACACTCCAATGACAGTCGGCACTGACCTAACGAGTAACCAGGCGCCAGCTGGCGAAAGCCACGATCTGCTCGCGCGGCTCCAGTCACACCGCACGCTCGGCTCGGCGCCGCGCGAAGAACTCGCCTGGTTGGCCGCGCGCGGGAACCTGCGACGCTTTGCAGCCGGCGAAGTGATCCTGGCGAAGGATCAAGTCGCTGGCGACAACGGCGCGTGGATCATCCTCTCCGGCCACCTCGCCGTCTACGTAGACCGCGGCGCGGGACCCAAACGCGCCGCCGACTGGTACGGTGGCGACGTCTCCGGTGTGCTCCCCTACTCCCGGACGATGAAATCTATCGGCACGGGCATGGCACTCGAGGCTGGTGAGCTTGTGGAAATCCCGCGGCACCACTTTCCCGAGTTGATCCGCGACTGCCCTACGGTCACAACGATAATGGTGCACGCGATGCTCGACCGGTCGCGACATTTCACCACGAGCGATCTGCACGACGAGAAGATGATCTCGCTCGGTAAATTGGCCGCCGGCCTGGCGCACGAGCTCAACAACCCCGCGTCCGCCGTCGCTCGTCAGGCAACACAGTTGGAGCACGCGTTAGGCGATTTAACCGCGGCCACGCGCGCGCTCGGCGCAACAACGCTATCCGACGCACA
>JBFMFA010000432.1:0-3881 GCA_040753195.1 Gemmatimonadota bacterium
CCGTCACCGCCTGGCCGAGGATGAGCGAGTGCACGTCGTGCGTCCCCTCGTACGTGTACACGCTCTCCAGGTTCGCCATGTGCCGCATCGCGCCGTACTCGGCGAGGATGCCGTTGCCGCCGAGCAGGCGGCGCGCCTCGCGCGCGATGTCGGTCGCGATGCTGACGTTGTTCCGCTTCGCGAGCGACACCTGCTGCGGCGTGAACGTCCCGGCGTCCTTGAGGCGGCCGAGGTGCAGCGACACGAGCTGCGCCTTCACGATCTCGGTCAGCATGTCGGCGAGGCGCTGCTGCTGGAGCTGGAAGCCGCCGATCGGCCGGTCGAACATCACGCGCTCCTTCGCGTAGCCCAGCGCCTCCTCGTAGCAGGCGATCGCCGCCCCCGTCGCGCCCCAGCTGATGCCGTAGCGCGCCTGCGTCAGGCACATGAGCGGGCTCTTCAGCCCGCCGGAGTTCGGCAGCAGCGCCTCCGGGCCGACGCGCACGTCCTGCAGCACGAGCTCGCTCGTGTCGGAGGCGCGCAGCGACAGCTTCCCCTTCTGGTCCTTCGCGGTGAAGCCCGGCGCGTCCGTCGGCACGACGAAGCCGCGGATGGACCGGTCCGAGCGGTCGTCGTTCGTCTTCGCCCAGACGATCGCGACCTGCGCGGTGGACCCGTTCGTGATCCACATCTTCGCGCCGTTGAGGACCCAGCTCCCGTCCGGCTGCTCGCGGGCCATCGTGATCATGCCGCTCGGGTTGGAGCCGTAGTCCGGCTCCGTCAGCCCGAAGCAGCCGATGATCTCGCCTTTGGCCATGCGTGGCAGGTACCGCTGCTTCTGCTCCTCGCTCCCGAAGGCGTAGATCGGATACATCGCGAGGGCACCTTGGACCGAGGCAAACGAGCGAACGCCGGAGTCGCCCCGTTCAAGCTCCTGCATGATGAGGCCATAGGCGACGTTGTTGAGGCCGGCGCAGCCGTACTTCTCGGGAAGGTTGGCGCCAAAGACGCCTAACGAACCAAGCTCGGGGACGAGCTCTTTTGGAAAGCGCCCTTCGTCGTAGCACTTGCCGATGATGGGGAGCACGCGTTCGTCGACGAAGCGGCGGATGCTCTCGCGCACCGCGCGTTCTTCTTCGGACAGGGCGCTGTCGATGTTGTAGAAGTCGGGGAACGTCATGGGGCGCCAATCTAGCACGTTAGGCGTAGCGTTGCCCCCGGCTAGGCACCCCGGGTTGCGGTTTCGGGTACGGCTTTGACCATCGTCCACAGCCGGGCGTCTCTGTACTGGGCGTCCCAGTGACCGACAAACAGAGAGCATCCGCCCGCGCTCAGGAAAAACGGAGCGCGCCCGCGAAACAGCGCGAGAAGAGGCCCCGCCGGCCAAAAGGAATGGGCGGGGACGCCTTGGCGTGCCCGAAATCAGGCGCCGATCCGCACGGTACCGGAGCCCCCACCCTCCATGCGGCACCGCCGGTCGCTCCGGCCTACCCGCCGGCTCCCGCCGCGCCGTATCAGGTACCCAACGCGCCCGCGTACAAACCAGCAGCGCACGGAGCGGTCACGCCCCAAGCGCAGGTTCAGGACGCTCGGGCCGTTCGCCCCCTCAACAACCCCGGCGCTCTCCCCCTGCCGCGACCGGGTCCGCCGCCTCTTATCCTGATTGCGACGGCCGACCCGGCCATATCGCGCATGCTCTCCTTCGCCCTGGACCAGGTACGGCTGCCGTATCGCGTCATCGCGTCGGGATCCGTTGCTCTGAATGAGCTACTGACCGTGAATGTGGGTCGCCAGCGGCCGGTCGTCGTCCTCGACGTCGATCTCCCCGGGGTCGACGGGCATGCGATCCTGGAGCGCCTGGGCTCCAAACGGCCGGACACATTCCTGATCCTGGTCTTGTCGTCGCACGCCGACGAGTCGGTACAGGTACGGTCGCTGCTCGCTGGGGCCGTCGATCACTTGGCCAAGCCGTTCAACGTGCGAGTCCTGTCCGCGAAGATTCAGCGCTGGACCGCGGTCGCTGCGCACCTGGCCGGGACGGGTTAGTGCTGACGTTCGACTTCCTGCAGCTGGCGCTCGGCGTGGTCAGCGGCTGCGTGCTGGTGGCGTTTGTGCTGCTGGTTTTGGTGCGCCGCTTCATTGCGACACGCCGGACCGAAGTCGAACGGGCGGTTCAGACGCTCGAACCGGTGCTTCAGCGGTGGCTTGTGTTAGGCGGCGAGCTGGATGACATCCGGAGTGTGTTGCGCTCGGTGCGTCCCTATGCCGCGTTTCGGAGTCTCGCTCGCCTGGCAACACAGCAAGTCACCTATGAACGTCAGCAGGTATTGGCAGCCGCCCTACGCGACGAGGCGTGGGTCGCGACGATGCTGGCGAGTGTGAGTTCGCGATTGTGGTGGCGGCGGTTCGATTGTGCGCGGCTGTTGTCCGTGGTTGGACGTGAACAGGATGCCGATGTCGTCGCGCGGTTGCTGGACGACCCCAATCCCGCGGTGCGGCTGGTCGCAATCGATGCGGCGGCGCGCCTGAAAGCGCGGCCGCTGCTACAGCGCGAGTTGGATACGCTCCCGACGCATCAGGATGCCGTACAGGCGTACCAATTCGCGGCCCTGGCGCGACATCCGGTGCTGGTCGGCGAGGCGTTGGTGGAGCGCCTAACGCCGACTGCACCGGCACAGTCCCTGATTGCTTTCATCGACGCGGCCGGTGCGTTGGCGAGTCCGGCGGCGCTGGTGCGCGTGTTGAGTTTGGCTGATCACGCGGATCCCAACGTGCGCCTGCACGTCGCTCGCGCCTTGCGACGGCATGCACTGCCGGAGACGCCGCCGGCGCTGCTCCGGTTGCTGAAGGATCCCGATTGGCGCGTGCGCGCCCAGGCTGCTCGTGCGTTAGGTGCGCTGCGCTGCAACGGCGCGATCACTGAGCTGATGCGCGCGGTGCGCGACTTTTCCTGGTGGGTGCGCTACCGCGCGGCGCTGGCGTTGGCGCAGATCGGAGGCCCCGGCCGCGTCGCGCTAATGGAGCTGACGCGCTGCGATGATCCGATGGCACGCGACATGTCGTCGCTGGTGTTTGGCCTGTCGTCGGCGGCCGTCATCGAGTTGTCGGAGGTCTGAGCGATGACGCTGGAAGTCCCCGGCTGGTTCACCAGCGTCATCGAGACCGCGGACCTGGCGATTCTCTGGTACACGTTCATCGTCAACACGTTTTTCCTGCTGCTTCTCGTGCTGGCGATTCCGCAGCTGTTCGCGCATTGGCGGTTTGCCAGCGAAGACGTGCTGATGCGCAGCCTAACGTCGTCGTCGGCGCCGCGTGTGAGCATCATCGTGCCGGCGTACAACGAATCGGTGACGATCGTCGACAGCTTGCGTTCGCTCTTGACGCTACGCTATCCGTACTACGAAGTCGTGCTGGTGAACGACGGTTCGACGGATGATACGCTGCAGCGCCTGATCGATGCGTATGACCTGTACGAATGCCCACCGGCGGTGATGCGCCGGCTGCGCACCGAGCGCGTGCGTGCGTATTACCGCTCGCATACGTGGTCCAAGTTGCTGGTCGTGGACAAGGCGAACGGCGGAAAGGCGGATTCACTGAACGTCGCCCTGGATGCCTCACGTTTTCCGTTTGTGCTGGCGTGCGATGCTGACACGCTGATTGAACCTGATGCGCTTCTGCGCCTGACGCGGCCGTTTCTCTTCAATCGGAAGATCGCCGCCGTGGGTGGCACGATCCGCGTCGTCAATTCGTGTACCGTGAGCGATGGCCGCGTGACGGATGCGCGTGTTGACTCACGCTGGCTGCCAGGGGTGCAAACCGTCGAGTACTTGCGCGCCTTTCTCTTTGGACGTCTGGGCTGGAACATGCTCGGCGGAAATCTGAACATCTCGGGCGCGTTCGGG
>JBFMFA010000433.1:0-3877 GCA_040753195.1 Gemmatimonadota bacterium
TCGACCGAATCCTCTCAGGCTTTGGGCTCCGCTTCACCTACGTAGACCCCCGAGAGCCGGACGCGATCGAAAAGGCCGTCGTGCCCGAAACGAAGGCGATCATCGTGGAAACGCCGACAAACCCGATGATGCGCCTCACCGACCTGTCAGCAGTCGGTGAAATCGCGGCACGACGCAACGTTATGCTCATCGTCGATAACACCTTTGCCACACCGGCCTTCCAGCGGCCGTTCGAGCATGGTGCGCATATCGTCTACCACTCCTCCACGAAGTATTTGAACGGCCATAGCGACATGGTCGGTGGCATCGCGATCGTGCGCGACAACGGGCTCGCCGAGCGACTCCAGTTCATCCTCAACGCCGCAGGAGCGGTGCCAGGGCCGCTCGACTCCTGGCTCGTTCTCCGGGGCACGAAGACGCTGCACCTGCGCATGGCAGCGCACGATGCGAACGGCAGAGCGATCGCAAACCACCTGGCGAATCTCGTCGGTGAAGAGCGGGTGATCTATCCGGGCCTTCCGTCGCATCCCCAGCACGAGCTGGCGAGGCGCCAGATGTCAGGGTTTGGCGGTATGATCTCGGTTGAGCTTGGCTCCAAGGACGCGGCGATCCGTGTGCTCCAACGCCTGCGCGTCTTCACCCTCGCAGAATCGTTAGGCGGCGTCGAGAGCCTGGTCTGTCACCCGGCGACAATGACGCATGCGTCCGTGCCGCTCGAGCGAAGGCAGGCGATTGGGATTTCTGACGGACTGATTCGGTTTTCGGTGGGAGTGGAAGATGTCAACGATCTACTAGCTGATGTCGATCATGCCTTTGGATCACGGGTCGCCGGTCAGGGGTCACGGCAGGCGGTTCTCGCGTGACACCACTCTCTCTCTATCCCGTAGTATGCTCGCTTTGACCCTTGACCTTTGACCTTTGACCTTCCGTCGCATGCCAATCAAGCTGACCGACATCTCTTCCGCCGCCTGGGAACACGCCGCTGATCGTGCCGCGCTGAATTCCCTGCGGGCGCTCCCCGGCTTCGACGAGGTCGTGCGCAAAGTCGCCGGCTTCTTCGGTGAAAAAGGAGTGCGGCAGCTCTTCCTCGCGAACGCCGTGCGCATCGGTCCCGATCAGCGTCCGCAACTCTACGCGCTCTACAAAGAAGTTCTCGACACGATGGACTGGCCCGTCGAGCCACAGCTGTACGTCTCACAAACGCCACTCGTCAACGCCGCCGCGGTCGGCTTCGACAAGCCGTTCATCGTCCTCAACTCCGGCATGCTGTCGCTCCTCGATCGCGAAGAGCAGCGCAACATCCTGGGCCACGAGTTGGGACACATCATGAGCGGTCACACGACGTACACGACGATCGCCATCATCATCCTAACGATTGGCCTGAATAACCTTCCGTTCCTTGCCGGGATCGCTTTGCTCCCATTCCAACTCGCCCTGTTGGAGTGGTATCGCAAAGCCGAGTTGTCGTCGGATCGCGCAGGTCTGCTCGCCAACCAGGACCCGCAAAAGGCGATGAGCACCTTCCTGAAGTTGGCTGGTGGAGGCGCGGGGGATGACACCATCAGCGTGGACGCGTTCATCCAGCAGGCCGGAGAGTACGAAACGAGCGGGGATCTCGCCGATCGCGTCTGGCAGGTCATCAACACGGCTTTCCGCACGCATCCCTTTGGGACGGTGCGCGCAGCGGAATTGAAGCGATGGATCGACTCGGGCGAGTATCAGAAGATTCTCAACGGTGACTACCGCCGCCGCAGCGACGCGGCACAGCCACCTCTCGCCGAGGACATCACGGACGCCGCAGTGTACTACCGTGAACAGGCGAAGGGAGCGTTCGACGCGCTCGCCGGCGTCGTTGGTCGCGCGCGCGATGCGTTCAGCTCGGCGTTCAAGAGCGGTGGAGATCAGCCGCCGCCGGGGAACGGCGCGGACAAGCCCGCCGCCTAGTGAGGACTTGCGCCACGGCAGCCTTTCGTTAGGCTGACGCGATGAAAATTCTGGTCGTGGGAAGCGGAGCACGCGAACATGCGTTGGCCTGGAAGCTGAGGCGCGACGATCCCACGACCACGATCCTCGCGGCCCCCGGCAATCCGGGCATCGCCTCGCTTGGTCGCTGCGTGCCTGTCAAAGCCACCGATTTGCCCGGTCTGCTGCAGCTCGCTCGTGACCAGGCCGTCGATCTCACCGTTGTTGGCCCTGAGGCACCGCTCGCCGCCGGTATCGTCGACCTGTTTCAACACGAAAAGCTGACGATCTTCGGTCCCACACAAGCGGCGGCGCAGATCGAGTCGTCCAAACGGTTCGGCAAAGAGCTGATGGTCAAGGCCGGTGTGCCCACGGCGCACGCGTCCTGGCATCGCGATTCAGTGTCGGCCAAACGTGCAGCGCACGCGTTAGGCGCTCCGCTCGTGATCAAGGCTTCCGGGCTGGCGGCCGGCAAAGGCGTCGTCGTATGCGCGACACTCTACGCGGCCGAGCAAGCCATCGACCAGATGCTCGAGCACGGGATCCACGGTGAAGCCGGCGCCGAAGTTCTCGTCGAAGAGTTCATGGAAGGCGAAGAGGTATCAATCTTCGCCATCACCGACGGCGAGTCCTTCGTCACGCTCCTTCCGATCCAGGACCACAAGAGACTGAACGAGGGGGATCTCGGCCCCAACACCGGCGGCATGGGCGCTTATGCACCCGTCAGCATCGCCACCCCCGAGCTCATCGAGGAAACGCGGCGTACGATATTCGCGCCAACGCTCGCGGCGCTGCAGTCACGGGGCACGCCATTCAGCGGCCTGCTGTACGCTGGCCTGATGCTTACGCCAGACGGTCCCAAGGTGGTCGAGTTCAATTGTCGCTTTGGCGATCCGGAAACCGAGGCAATATTGCCGTTGTTCACGACGAGCCTCACGGACCACCTGTGGGCGGCGGCGCGCGGTGAGCGAGGTCTGTCGCAGGACTCACTGTCTTGGAGCAACGCGTGCGGGGTCACGACGGTTGTTGCGGCTGCGGGGTACCCTGAGACTCCACACGCGGGTGACCGCATCACGCTTCCGCCCAGCGAGGACGACGTGTTCGTCTTCCACGCGGGGACCGCAGTCAATGCGAGCGGCGACCTTGTTACCGCGGGAGGCCGCGTCGTCGCGGTGACGGCGATCGATGCCGATTTCGAGGCCGCCGCGCAGCGCAGTGCCGCCACGGCCGATGCGGTGAATTTTGCGGGGCGACAGTACCGCCGAGACATCGGATGGCGCGAACTTTCCCGCCGTGCCCGAGTTACCGGAAACTGAGACTTTCGCGCGCGACATAGACCAGCTGGTGCGCGGCGCCCGGATCACGGGCGTTCGTGTGCGCCGGCCTAACGTACTGCGCAAGGCCACGAGCGCGAAGCTTGGCAAGCGCCTAACGGGTGTGACAATCGAGCGGGTCTGGCGCCGCGCCAAGCACATCATCTTCGATCTCTCCAGCGGCGACCGCGTGCTTGTGCAGCCTCGCTTCACAGGTATTCTCTTCGTCACCAAAGGCTACCCTCCGGACGCCGCCGAACAGTACATCACCGTGTCGTTCGCGCTCCGCGACGGGCGCTGGCTGCATTACTCGGACGTTAGGCGACTCGGTACGGTCACGCTGATGGATCAAAAACAGTTCGCCGCGTTCGTGGCGCGACTCGGAATCGAGCCTCTGGAGGCGGACTTCACAAATGACCGCCTGGCGCGCGCGCTCCAGGGCTCGCGCCAGGCCATCAAGAAGGTCGTCATGGACCAGGCGCGCATCGCGGGCGTGGGGAACATCTACGCGGCAGAAGCGCTGTGGCGTGCGCGGCTCGACCCCTCGCGAGCGGCCCATAAGATCCATGGTGACGAAATCGAGCGTCTGCGCGAGGCCATCG
>JBFMFA010000434.1:0-3874 GCA_040753195.1 Gemmatimonadota bacterium
GTCGAGACGGCCGGCATCCGCACCACGCGCGGGTCACCGTTCTACAGAGACTACGTACCGGCGAACGACGCCGACATCGTACGAAACATCAAACGAGCCGGCGCACTCACGTTAGGCAAGACCAACACGCCGGAGTTCGGCGCCGGCTCGCACACATTCAACACGATTTTTGGCGCGACAAAGAATCCCTACAACTTGGGCCGCACCTGTGGCGGGAGCAGCGGTGGGGCGGCCGTCGCCCTTGCCTGCGGCATGGTCCCTATCGCCGACGGGAGCGACACCGGTGGCTCGCTGCGCAACCCGGCCGCGTTCTCCAATGTCGTGGGCTTCCGGCCGTCGCCAGGGCGCGTGGCCGGGCGTTCGTCATGGTCACCGCTGTCGGTCGCAGGGCCGATGGCGCGCACGGTGGCGGACGTTGCGCTCTTCTTGAGCGCAATCGCGGGCCCTTCGCGGCAGGACCCCCTCAGCATCTCCGAAGATGGCGCCCGTTTCACCGCACGCCTGGGACGTGATTTCAAGGGCGTGCGGGTGGCGTGGTGGAAGGGGCTGGGCGGCATTCCATTCGAGCCGGAGATCCGTCGCGTCGTCGACCAGCAACGCAGCGTCTTCGAGACGCTAGGCTGCGTCGTCGAGGAGGCTGAGCCGGATTTTGCCGGCGTGGACGAGGCGTTCCCCACTTTGCGTCATCTGTCGTACCACTCATCGTACGCCGCCATGGCGCGCGAGCGGCCGGATTGGATCAAGGACACGATCAAGTGGGAGATCGCCGAGGCAGAGCGACAGACCGCGGTCGATGTGGCACGCGCGCTCGTTAGGCAGAGTCGCATGTTTGCCGATACGAGTCAGTTCTTCGAGCGGTATGAATACTTTGTGTTGCCCGTCACGCAGCTCGCGCCGTTCGACGTCAATATTGCGTATCCCACGGAGGTCGCCGGCACACCGATGACGACGTACATCGACTGGATGCGCTCGTGTTGGTACGTCACCTTCATGGCGACTCCGGCGATCTCGGTGCCAGCCGGGTTTACCAGCGACGGACTGCCGGTGGGGCTTCAACTCGTCGGTCGACATCGCAGCGACTGGAGCGTGCTGCAGCTGGCACACGCCTTCGAGCAGGCAACACAGCACCGTCGGCGACGACCTCCGGTCGTACAGGCCGGGTAGGCGCGCCAACTGCGGCCCTGCGATGAGTGATACGCGGGAGGGACCTAACGAGCATCCGCCTGCCGATCTGGCCGACGTCGATTTTCAGCGGTCGCTGCTGCACGCCATCATCGACGCATCGCCGGACGGCATTCTCGTCGTCGACGGACGCGGCATCATCGTGTCGCACAACAAACGCTTCGTACAGATGTGGCAAATACCCGCGGAACGCCTAACGGGCGCAAGGCCGGGCACGGCCGTCGGCGGCGATGACAACCCCGTGCTCACGACCGTGCTCGACCGCGTGCGCGACCGCGCGGGCTTTCTTGCGCGCGTGCAGGAGCTCTACGCCAATCCCCACCTCGACGATCACACCGAGATCGAGCTTCTCGACGGCCGGACCCTGGAGCGTCACTCCACCGTCCTGTGGGGTCAACACGATCAGTACCTCGGCCGCGTGTGGTTCTTCCGCGACATCACTACACGGAAACAGACCGAGCTCGCCTTGCGAGCGCTGGCACGACATGACTCGCTCACGGGGATCATGAACCGGCGCTATTTCACCGAACGCGTAAACCAGGAATTCACGCGCGCCAAGCGGTACCACACACCGCTCGTGATGGCGACCTTCGACATCGACAACTTCAAAAAGGTCAACGACCGGTACGGCCACGCGATCGGCGATGAGGTGATTCGCGCCGTCTGCAATGCAAGTCGGGCCATCATGCGCGAAACAAACTTGTTCGGTCGCATTGGCGGCGAGGAGTTCGCGGTCTTGCTGATCAACTGTGATATCAACGGCTCCAAGATCTTCGCGGAGCGGTTGCGACAGGCTGTTGCAAGCGTACAGGTGCTCGCAGACGGCGATGAAATCGTTTGCACAGTCAGCATCGGCCTCGCCGCGCGGCATGACGATGACAACTCGGCCGAGGAGTGCCTCGAACGAGCCGATCGTGCGATGTATCGCGCTAAGCAGAAGGGGCGCAACTGTTTCGAAGCCACTGAGTAGTTAGGCGGAGGCGCGAAACAGGCCCTGCCGTGAGGACGTCCGGTGCTTCTAATGTCGGGCCGGCAGAAAGAACTGCGCATGACAATTGGCGGCCATAGGTACGGCCGTGCAGTCGCATGCGCACTTCAAACTTCTGGAGTTCCCCTCATGAGTCGCAGAACCAGCACCCTTCGCGTCGGCATCGCTGCCGCAGCGTTCGCCCTCGTTGCCACGACCGCGGTGATGTACGCGGGCCCGTCACGCTTGGAAGCCAGCTCGATCGCTCCGGCGGATGCGTGGCTCAAGAAAGCCGGCGTCAAACACAAGCAGCTGTTCGATTTCCCGACGTCCGGCGGCGGAATCCCCCTTGTCCACATCATGAACTACTACGACACGTGGAATAAGGCGTACGGCGTGTCCGACAAGGACATCTATGCCGTCGGCACGTTCTACGGCAGCACGACCTTTTTTGGTGTGAACGATGCGATGTGGGCGAAGTACCGCGTCGGCGAGTTCCTCAACGAGAAGGACGCCGCCGGCGTTGCGGCGACGAAGAATCCGTGGCGCGAAGCACCGTTCATTCTCGGAATGGAACTGCGGCCGGCGAGCATTGAATCGCTGCAGATGCGTGGTGCGGGGTTCATTCTCTGCAACAACGCGTTGACGATCTTTGCCGGCATGTTGGCGAAAGCGCGCGGCCTTCAGGCAGACGCCGTGTACGCGGATCTCAAGGCCAATATTCTGCCGGGCGTAGAACTGATCCCGGGGATGGTCGTGGCCATCGAGCAGGCGAATACGGCCGGGTTGGCGTATCACCGTCAGTAATGAGCTGGAGTGAGCCGGCGCCGTCGTCAGGCGGTGCCGGCTGTCTGCCGCGCCGGCGCGCGCGGTGTAGTATGTGGTGATGGGGCTTGCCTATGTTCACGGATACAACGAGCGCGAGCGCGAGCGTCTGCACGATCAAGCCGGCGCGCTCGTCACGCTGTTGCACCACGACACCGCTTACCCACCTAACGCGGTCGTCCTGGAGGCCGGTTGCGGCGTTGGCGCCCAGACGGTCACGCTGGCGAGGAACAGTCCTCGCGCGCACTTCGTCTCCGTCGATATTTCAGAAGAGTCGTTAGGGGCGGCGGAGCGGAACGCAGCCGCCGCGGGCCTAAAGAATGTCGAGTTCATGCGCGCGGACATTTTCCACCTGCCGTTTCCGCGCGCCGCGTTCGATCACGTGTTCCTCTGTTTCGTTCTGGAGCACCTGGCGGACCCGCTGCGTGCGCTGCGCGCGCTGAGGGATGTGTTGAAGCCTACCGGGACGATTACCGTGATCGAGGGTGATCATGGTTCCACATATTTTCACCCGGACGACGCAGCCGCGCGTGATGCCGTGCGGTGTCTGGTGGATTTACAGCGCATGGCAGGCGGGAACGGACTGATTGGACGAGCGCTATACCCGCTGTTTGTCGCCGCTGGATTTGCAGAAGTCGCGGTTTCGCCGCGGATGGTATACGTAGACGCCAGCAAACCGGAGCTGGTCGACAGCTTCACGAAGAAGACGTTCACAGCGATGGTAGAAGGTGTACGCGACGCCGCCATCGCGGCCCGCATGGCTACGCCCGAGGGCTTCGATGCCGGCGTTCGGGCGCTCTACCGGACGGCGGAAGCCGACGGAGTCTTCTGCTATACCTTTTTCAAGGGCGTCGCGCGCCAAGCCCGTGGATGACGGGCCGGGCTGACGCCGGAGAGTCT
>JBFMFA010000435.1:0-3853 GCA_040753195.1 Gemmatimonadota bacterium
CGCGCGGCAGAGAGTCGGGACCGGTGCACGAGTACGTCGTTAGGTCGCACTTCCAGTATTTGTTGCGTGCGACGCTGAAACGGATCGCTTTCTCGCCATCCTCGAACGTGAAATCGCGGAACGGGAGTTTGTACGCCTCGTATGTGGTATCCGCAGCTTCGGACAGCTGCGACGCGAGGCGCACATGGTCGAAGACGGGACGTTTCACACCCGACGCCGCATCTGCCATCAGAAACTCGTACCCTTTCTCACCCCTGTTGCGGTACCAGAAGCGATCGCCGGAGAGCCAGCGCACACGCGGAGCGTCATGCAACACCAGTTCCTGCGCGTTCCAGCCTAACAACTGTTCGGCCCGTGCGTAGTCGGTGCGCGTCCCTTGCGCTTCGGTGATCGACGGCACCTGAGCAGCGAGAGAAAGCACGGCCAGAAAAAGGTGTCGCATAATTAGCACTCAAATTGTGTCTTCAGGACAATGTCACAACACAGCGGAACTGGCTAGAGCCCGGGTTGCCGCCTCGGCAAAGGCGCAACGCGGAGGACGCGGAGAAGCAGAGGACGCGCAGACACCAAACAAGCTGCCCATGGCATACGTGCTGTTGTTCGTTAGGCGCGCGAAGTTGGCGACCAGCCGCATTCTTTGTCGTCGCAATGCCCTCTGTGTCCACCGCCACCTGCGTCCTCCGCGTTCAAGTTGTTGTTCGCCGACAAACGAAAGACCCCGCGCGGCAATCACCACGCGGGGCCCCCGTGACCCGTGACCAGTGACCCTAGTCAAAAGGAATAACCGGCCACACCCGCAGAACCCCCGGTTGATCTTCATCGTCCGGCGTCTGCACCGGCGCACGCGGGTTGTCCGATGGCTGCACGATGAGATAGTTCTCGGGCGGCTTTTGGCCTAACAAGTGTTCCACAAAGTAGTCCCAGCGGCGCCGGATGATATACGGCTCGTTCAATCCGTGCGCACGGTTAGGCACGATGATCAGATCGAAGCTCTTGTTCGCCTTGATCAATTCGTCGACGACCTGAATCGTCATCGCCGGATGCACGTTGTCGTCCATGTCCCCGTGCGTCAGCAACAGCTTGCCGCGCAGGTTCTTCGCCATCGTCTTGTTCGCCGACGTCTCAAAGTTGTCGGTTTTCTTGACCGTGTCACGCTGCATCAGACCCTGGTACTTCTCGGCCCAGTAGATGTTGTAGCTGCGGTTGTCATGGTTCCCCGCCCCACTCACAGCGACCTTGAAGAACTCGGGATAACGAAGGATGGCGTCCGTCGAAGCAAAACCACCGCCCGAGTGCCCAAAGATCCCCACCCGATCGACGTCGATAAACGAATGGCGTGACGCCAGCTGTTTGATCGCGGCGATGTGGTCTGGCAGACCGTTGTCGCCGAAGAACCCATAGTAGTTGTCGTGGAAGGCTTTCGAGCGCAGCGGCGTTCCCAAATGGTCGAGCTGCATAACGACGAAGCCCAACTCGGCGAGCGAGAACTGCTCACCGCCATTCTTGAAGTTCCACTGACCCACACTGCCGACCTGTGGGCCGGGGTAGATATGCGAGATGATCGGATACTTCTTCGTTGAGTCGATGTTAGACGGCAGGTACAAGACGCCATAGATGTCCGTCACACCGTCACGCGCCTTCACGCTGAAGACCTGACCCGGACGCCAGCCGATCGCCTTCAAGCGTGAAACGTCGGCTTCCTCCAGTTTGCGAATCACGGCGCCTGTTGCCGCGGAGCGTAGCACCGTCACGGGTGGTGTTTCGATCTTCGAATACGTGTCGACGAAGTATTTGCCGCTCGGGCTGAACGAGATGGCGTGGAAGCCATCTTCCGGCGTCACGACCGTCACGTTGCTCCCGTCGTATCCCATGCGATAGAGCTTCGGATAGTAGAGGAACGTGCTCCCCTCGCGACCGCGCGCGGTGAAGTAGATCTGCTTCGCCGTCTCGTCGACGTACGCGATGCGGCCAACTTGCCAGGCACCCGTTGTGAGTTGCGCCTTCGGTTCCGGCGCCATGGTGAAGCTGCCGTCGCCGTCGTTCGACGTGATGTTGGTTACGCCGGTGGCGTCGAAACGATAGAGATGGCCCCAGCCGTCGCGCTCCGACCACCAGAACGCGTCCTTACCGTCGCGCGTCACGTACCACGATGTTGGATCCTGCGGCGTGCTGATCTCGGTGTACGTCTTTCCGGTATCACGCGCAATCACGCGGAAGTCGCCGGTCCCCGCGTTCACTTCACCGAGATAGGCGCTCTTGGAACCGCGCGTCTGGAAGGCCACGTGCACGCGATCCGATGATTCGGCCCAAGACGAATCAATCGAAGAGCCGGCGATGCTCAGCTGGTTCGGCCGCGGCCCGATCTTGGCGAGGACGTTCTGCTTGGTCGCGACGTCGACGATGTGGAGATATGGATAAGGTACCGCGGTATCGCCCGGTAGCGCGTACGGCTGCGAGAAGTGCCTAACGCGTTGCGACGTCATCGAGAGGTAGTGCATGTGCGCCACGTTGCGCTCGTCGACGCGATAGACGGCGATCTTCTTCCCATCGGGTGACCAGCGCAGCATCGGGCGGCGCACGCCCTGCGGACGGAAGGTTTCGAACGGGCGCTTCTCCGGCAGCCCGTACGAGAAGAATTTTACCCCGTCCGTCGTGAGCTGCGTGCTGTCTTTCCCGCCCCGCGATCGGACGTAGAGGTTGTAGTTGTGGACGAACGCTTCTGTTTTTTTGTCGGGCGAGAGGACGTAAGGCTGCTCACTCGCAAGCGTGTCCCCGACGGTGCAACGATAGCTGGTAATGTTGCACACGAATCGCCGCTTCCCAGTGTTGAATTCGATTTCATTTTCGTTGTCTCCATCATTCGTAAATCTGAACGTATTGAACGGCAGCTTCTTGCCGTCAAAGGCGGTATCGCCCGCTGTGGACATTGCAACGGCAAGCCGCATGTGATCGAACAGCAAGCGGCGTGCATTCGCTGCCGGATCGATCAGCACGAACTCGGCACCGTCGCTCGTCTTGTTGCGATACCAGAAGCGGTTGCCATCCTTCATCCATTGCGGATTGACTTGATCGCCCGACACAAGCCTGTCGGTGTTCCAGTTCAGCAACTGCTCAGCGCGCGCGTAGTTGACTTGTTGCGCGACCGCCGGCGCCGCTACGAGCATCGTTAGGCTCGCGACCTTCAACAATCGGGCGTACATGGAAACCACCTGGTGGATAGGGGATAGGGGACGGACCATGGGGTCAGACTCCATGACACTCCTTGAAAACACGCAGCCAAGAAATGCTCATGGAGTCTGACCCCTTGATCGTAGTTACGCGACGACCTCGAGGGTCGCTGTCATGTGCGGTGTGTGATAGCGACAGCGGTAGGGGAAGACACCCACCTGATTCGCTACCCAAACAAAGTTCTCGGCGCGATTCAGGTCCCCCGAGTCGCGCCACGGCCCGCCGGTGATCGAGTGCGGCTGCGTACCGACGTTGTACCAGCAGACCGCAGTGCCGACCTTCACGGTGACGGTCGCGTTTTCGCGTCCGTCCGGCTGCAGCTGGAAGAAGTCGTCGCCGGCGTAGATCTCGATCATGTTGGGATCGTCGACGCCGAGGGTCACCTTCACCTGAATGTCCGCGGCTTTCCCCGATTCGACGGTGACGGGAATCGGGTGAATGAAGCCATCCGGGACGTGCGCGGCGCCGGCCGCGTGGTAGCGGACCTTGTAGTCACGCGGTTCCAGGTTGTCGAACGTGAATCGCCCGTCGCTCCCGACGTCCGCCACACGGCCAGTCTGCTGGCCGGTTTGGCGCATCAGGTAGAGCCGTCCGACTGCGACGACCGCGCCATCCAGCGTGGTCA
>JBFMFA010000436.1:0-3842 GCA_040753195.1 Gemmatimonadota bacterium
CAGGTGCTGCTGAACCTGCTGGACAATGCAGTGAAGTATGGACGCGCGGGCCAGTCGATTACGATCGCGGCGCAACTCGCCGACGCCAACGAGTCACCTGAGCACGCTGCCGTGCCGCACCGCGCGGTTCGCCTAACGGTGAGCGACGAGGGTCCGGGCATCCCGACGAGCGATCGCGAGCGCGTCTGGAGTCCCTATGTGCGCCTGCGGGCGAATGGGTCGGGGGCACCGCGTCGCACGGGGAGCGGAATTGGGCTGGCCGTCGTCCGTGAGCTGGTCGAGGCGATGCGGGGGCGGACGTGGGTGCAGTCCGCACACGGCGACGGGCGAGGCGCGAAATTCGTGATCGAATTGCCGCCGACAACAGAGGCTCCGATGCACAACGACGACGCCGTGTTGGGCCTAACGAGCCGAGTGATGAAGTGACGGCGATATTGCTGGTGGAGGACAACGCGCCGCTGGCTCAGGGGCTCAAGAGCAACCTCGAGTTCGAGGGGCATGAGGTCGTCGTAGCGCCGACGGCGCAGGACGCGCTTGCAGCGCTGGCGCGGAATCGGCCGACTGGAAACGGCCACGCGTTCGATCTCGTGATCCTCGACCTGATGCTGCCTGACGGCGACGGGTATCGCGTCCTGCGCACGCTGCGAGAGGGCGGCGACGGCACGCCGGTGCTCATCCTCACCGCGCTAGGCGAGGAGGCCGACAAGGTCCGCGGCTTTCGCTTTGGCGCCGACGACTACGTCACGAAGCCGTTCGGATTACTGGAGCTCCTCGCGCGCGTCGATGCGCTGCTGCGGCGCAGCCGTCGCAATCAGATGGCGGAGCCCGGTGACGTGATTGTGTTTGGTGACGCGCGCGTGGACTTGCGCGCTCGTCAGGCGACGCGCAACGGCCGACCCGTGGCGCTGCGTCCCAAAGAGTTCGACTTACTGGCGGCTCTCGTCAGGCGCGAGGGGAAAGTCGCGACCAGACACGAGCTGTTGCGTGAAGTGTGGGGGTACGATCCCGAAGTCGTCAGCCGGACCGTAGACACCCACGTCGCTGAGCTTCGGCGCAAGTTGGAGCGCGACGCGTCGCATCCACAACACATCGTCACGGTGCTCAAAACCGGGTATCGCTTCACTCGGCGACCGGATCCCGCTGCACCGGCCGTGTCAGAAGAGTCCTAACAGCCGCCGGACAGCGCTCACACACCCGTCCGTCGCGCAACTCGTAAGGTTGCGGGGCGAAGCGGCCACTCAAGCAGGCCCGCTTTGACCCGTGACCCGTGACCCGCGGCCTGATTCTGTGAGTCTCTTCAAAACGAAATCCCTTGCCGAGCTGCACGTCGAATCGGAACGCGGCGTGCTGCGCCGCTCGCTCGGTCCATGGAACCTGACAGCGTTAGGCATCGGATCCATCATCGGCACCGGCATCTTCGTCTTTACGGGCGTCGCGGCCTCGCAGCACGCCGGGCCAGGCCTGATTATCTCCATGCTGATCGCCGCGACGGCGTGCGCGTTCGCCGGGCTCTGTTATGCAGAGCTGGCGGCGATGATCCCCGTTTCCGGAAGCGCGTACACGTACGCATACGCGACGTTCGGAGAGCTGATCGCCTGGATCATCGGCTGGGACTTGATTCTCGAATACGCGCTGAGCGGGGCCACCGTGGCGATCGGGTGGTCTGGATACTTCGTCTCATTTCTCAGGACGATCGGCATCGAGTTTCCCGCCGCGCTGGCTGCTGCGCCTGGAACCGTGACGATGGACGGTACCGTCGGGATTTTCAACCTCCCCGCAGCCCTCATCATCCTTCTCGTCTCCGGCCTGCTCACGCTCGGCATCCGCGAGTCAGCAAACACGAACACCGTGCTCGTTATGATCAAGTCGATGGTGCTCGTGCTGTTCGTGGTGGCCGGCATTTCGTTCATCAATCGCGACAATCTCACACCGCTGATTCCGCCGAACACGGGCGATTTCGGTGACTTCGGCTGGTCCGGGGTTTTGCGCGGCGCGGCGATCATGTTCTTCGCGTACATCGGCTTTGACGCCGTGTCTACGGCCGCGCAGGAGGCGAAGAAACCGCAGCGCGACCTTCCCGTGGGCATCCTTGCATCGCTCGCGATATGCACCGTGCTCTACATCGCCGTCGCCATTGTGCTGATGGGGATCGTTCCCTACGGTCAGCTCAACGTTCCCGATCCGCTGGCCGTCGGCATTGACGCGACAGGTCTAACGTGGCTCAGTCCCGTGATCAAAACGGCGGCGCTGTTCGGCCTGTTCAGCACGATGCTCGTTCAACTGCTCGGCCAGTCGCGCATCTTCTTCTCGATGAGCCGTGACGGACTCTTGCCGAAGATGTTCAGTCGCGTGCATCCACGCTTTCGCACGCCACACCTGAGCACCATGATCACGGGCAGCGTCATGGCGGTTGCCGCCGGTCTGCTCCCCCTTACCACGTTAGGCGAGCTGGTGAGCATGGGAACGCTGCTTGCGTTCGTACTCGTGTGCATCGGGATCATCATTTTGCGTCGCACGGCGCCGGACTTGCCGCGCCCATTCCGCACACCGTTGGTACCGCTCGTTCCGATACTCGGCGCGCTCGCGTGTTTGGTGCAGATGATGGCTCTGCCGCTGGCCACCTGGCTGCGCCTGGTGATCTGGTTGGCGTTAGGTCTCGTATTCTACTTCGCGTATGGCGCGCGCCGATCGACTCTGAGGCGAACGGCGACGGACGTCGACCGGGCAGCGTAAAAGCTCAGCTCGCCGCAACGAAAACACCGCGTCGCGACGTTCACAGCGCGACGCGGTGCCCCGTTTGCGGTACTAAGGGTATCAGCGGCAGGCAGACCTGGCCGCAACGCTTCAAGGAGACCACGATGAGCGGCTTTTCGAGCAAACCTAACGAGTACGTGCGCGGCGGTGGAATCGTCCTCGCAACAAATGGTGCCACAGAAGCTGACCCGGCAGTTCTAGCCACCGCACAGCTGGCCGCTGCGACGCGCCTGCCCGTCACCGTAGTGGCAGTCCTCGAGCCACCTCCACTCGTCGCCGGCGAGTACGGTTTCGTCGTCCCGTTGGAAGATGCTGCCGAAGAGCGGCGCGACGCGCTCCTGGCGAGGGTTCGCAAACAATTCACGGAAGTACTCGGCAACGATCCGGGGTGGCCGATAGACCTCCGGAGTGGCGCCCCTCCTACCACCATCGTCCAGACTGTTGATGCGCGGGACGCAACACTGCTCGTCATGGGACTGGGCCATCATCAAGTGATGGACCGTCTCTTCGGCAGTGAGACAACGCTCCACACGCTACGCCTGTCGCACACGCCGATTTTCGCGGTGCCGCAAGGTTATACCGGTCTGCCGAAACATGCGGTCGTGGGCATCGACTTCAGCGCTGCCGGCGCAGCGGCGGTCAGAGAGGCGCTCGCCGTCCTGCCGACCCTTGCGAGCCTAACGCTGGTCCACGTGGCGCCGCGCTGGGATCTGCAGCCGACAGCGTACGCCGAGTGGCGCAGCGAATATGAGCGCGGCGTCGGACCAGCGCTCGAGCGGGTATTGCGCGAGCTCGAGGCACCGTCGCACGTTCGGGTTAACGTCGCCATTCGTGAGGGGAAGGCGACGCAGGAACTGCTCGCCGCGGCTGACGAAGCGTCGGCCGATGTGATTGTGGTCGGCAGCAAGGGGCTGGGTTTGCTCGACCGCGTCCTGGTTGGCAGTACAGCGACAGGCGTGATTCGCGGCGCGCGCCGCGCTGTATTTGCCATGCCATTTGCGGCCGTTCCGGCCCCAGTGGGGAGCAGTACCGGTAGCTCCGGCCACGCCGAACGTGCCTAACGTCTCACGGCGGCGATCAGCGCCACG
>JBFMFA010000437.1:0-3840 GCA_040753195.1 Gemmatimonadota bacterium
CGCCTCCACCGCGGCGAGCGCCTGATCGATCTGCCGGCCGGCAAGGTCGGCTCCGCCGAGCGACTGCTCCAGCAAGGAGAGACGATCCGCCAGGTCACCGATCCCCTTCGCTGATCCCACCGCACGTTCCCGAATTGCACTTGTTAGGATCGTCAGCTCGGTGCCAGCCTCCGCGAGCCCGGCGTCGTCGATACGGCGCGCCTCGGTTGCCGCAGTGGCGTGCTCCAGCGCGGCGACGCCTAACGTCATCGCGGCCTGTGCTGCTTCGACATGGCGCGTGCCTGCCGACCCGTTGTCGTGCAGCGTCTGCAGCGCACGGCGCGCCGCCTCGGCGGTGCGAACCATTTCCTCCGTGGCGCTGGCGAGATCCATGGCGAGGCGACGTACCTCGAGAGCCACGACGCGAAACTCCGCCCCCTGTCCCTTGTCCCTCGTCCCCTGTCCCTCTGTCTGTGCCCCCGCCCTCGCGGCTTCCATCGCTCCGTGCAAGGCGAGCAGCTTGAATTGCCGCGCGCTTTTCGTCACCGCGACGAGGAAAGCCGCGAGTTTTTCATCGGCTTCGAGGCCGCGCGTTGTATCCTCCTGCTGTCTGGCGACGAGGGCACGCAACTCCGTGGTGCGCGCCGCACATTCGCCCAACGCGGTCGCTGCGTCGGCTACTGCAGCGTGAATTCGCTCGACAAAAGCCGATGTGTCACGATTCGACTGCCCGATAACGGACGCCAGCACACAGGCTCGCTGCGTTAGCCCACCCTGTTCGTCGCCGGCGCCCGCCAGGTAGCGCGAATCGCGCGTGAGTTGCTGAACCTGCGTCTGAGTCGCCACGATCGACTCGCGCAACTTCGGCAGAACTCCGCGCGTTCCAGCCACGTGGTCTTCGATGGTGATGGTCGCCTTGTGCGACGCGTCGACCCACGTTCGGAAGCGCGCCAAGGCGGCGCTTGCCGCTCCTGCGAGCCGGGCCTCTCGTCCGAGACCGCGCGGCGCGTCGAGCCGCACGTTGAGTTTTCCGTCCGCCACCGCATCGAGCGCCCGCGAAACATCCTCACTCGCGCGATCCACCCTCGTGGCGAGGATGACAAGTGCGGTCAGCACACACAGGACAGCACTCGCACCGAGCAGAACCAGAGCTCCACCGACGAAGTCTAGCGCCGATGCGCGAGCGATCCACGCTCGGATAAACCACAGACCGCTGCTGAGGATGACGGCGCCGGCAAGTCCGACATAGAGCAGGATGGATTGCTCCCGCTCCGCACGCCGATCGAGGCGCGTCGCGATCTCCCTGCCGGTAACTGCTTCGGTGGCGCTAGATTGCCGCACGAGTACTCCAGCGATTGGACTGGACGTGGTGCCGAGCTTCTTCGCCGTCCCGGTCGCTGATCCACCCGCTATGACGACGCCCAAACCCCCGTCCCAAACCGGTCTCACAGCCGGCTACGATCCCACCACCGTCGAGGCCAAGTGGCAGACGCGATGGCGTGAGCGAGGAACGCACGAGACGGACCTCGAGCATGGGCAGAATCCCTTCTATGTGCTGATGATGTTCCCGTATCCATCGGCTGAAGGGCTGCACGTGGGCAACCTGTTTGCCTTCACGGGAAATGACATTTATGGACGATTTCAGCGTCTCCGGGGGCACACTGTACTAGAGCCGCTCGGCTATGACGCGTTTGGGATCCACAGCGAGAACTACGCACTGAAGGTGAATGTCCACCCGATGCGCCTGATCCCGCAGAACATCGCGAACTTCAGGCGGCAGCTGGACCGAGCCGGACTTATGGTCGACTGGCGGTATTCGGTGGATACGACCGACCCGTCGTACTACAAATGGACGCAGTGGGTCTTTGTCCAGCTGTTCAAGAAGGGACTGGCTTACCGGAAGAAGGCAGCGGTCAACTGGTGCCCTCAGGACAAGACGGTCCTTGCGAACGAGCAGGTGATTGCGGGACACTGCGAACGCTGTGGGGCTGCCGTGGAGCAGCGGCTCCTGGCGCAGTGGTTCTTCCGGATTTCTGACTACGCCGAACGGCTGCTCAAGAATCTGGAGTGGATCGATTGGTCGGAATCGACAAAGACGGCGCAGCGCAACTGGATCGGTCGTTCGGAAGGCGCTGAGATTTCGTTTCGCGTATTGGATCCGTTTGAACAGGCCGGGTCGAGTACTGTCACCGTCACGCAGGAAATCAAATCCGAGCCGGACATCATCAAGGTGTTCACGACGCGGCCGGATACGCTTTTTGGCGGGACGTATCTGGCGCTGGCGCCGGAGCATCCGCTGGTCGAGCGCATAACGACGGACGCGCAGTGGGACGAGGTCATGGCGTACCGGGAGCAGACCGCCAGACAGGACATCGTGAGTCGCAAGGTCAAAAAAGAGAAGACCGGCGTCTTCACGGGGAGCTACGCGCTCAATCCGGCGACGCGGAAGCCGATTCCGATCTGGGTCGCCGACTACGTGCTCATGGAGTACGGGACCGGCGCGATCGGCGGCGTGCCGGGACATGACGAACGGGACTGGGAGTTTGCCAAACAGTTCGACCTTCCGATCGTTAGGGTGATCGCGCGACCTAACGAATCGGCCTCCACGCCGCTGCACGAACCGATGGCCGAGAAGGACGGATGCCGGCTGGTGCACTCGGCGCAATTCGATGGTCAGAGCGTCGCTGACGGACATCGCGCCATCGTAGCGTGGCTGGAGGCGAAGGGGAGCGCCAAGCGGACTGTGAACTACCGGCTGCACGATTGGTGCATTTCGCGGCAGCGGTACTGGGGGCCGCCGATCCCGATCATCCATTGTGACACGTGCGGACCCGTGGCGGTGCCCGAGCAGGATCTTCCCGTTAGGCTTCCGGACATTCCGAACTTCCAGCCTGACGACTCCGGGGTGTCGCCGCTCGCGCGCCACAAGGACTGGTACGAGGTACCCTGTCCGCAATGCGGAGGAGCGGGGCGTCGCGAGACCGACGTATCGGACACCTTTCTCGACAGCGGCTGGTACTTTCTGCGCTACCCGAGTGTGGGGCACGACGACGTTCCGTTCGATCCCGAAGTGACGAAGCGCTGGTTGCCGGTGCACTCCTACATTGGCGGGAACGAACACGCCGTGTTGCACCTGTTGTATGCGCGGTTCTTGACGATGGTCCTGCATGACATTGGCTACATCGCGTTCGAGGAGCCGTTCAAGAAGTTCCGTGCGCACGGGCTGATCATCCGCGATGGCGCGAAGATGTCGAAGAGCAAAGGGAATGTCGTCGTGCCTGACGACTACATCGCTCAGTGGGGCGCGGACGCGTTCCGGACGTATCTGATGTTCCTGGGACCGTTCGAAGAGGGGGGTGACTTCCGCGACGCGGGAATTTCGGGCGTAAAGCGGTTCCTCGATCGGCTGTGGTCGTCGGTTGGTTCGGCAACAAGCGACGGCGCGCCGGACGCGGCCGTCATGCGCAAGCTGCATCAGACCATCAAGAAGGTGACGAGCGACATCGAATCGCTCGGCTACAACACGGCGATCGCGGCGATGATGGAGTACATCAACGTGCTGCGCAAAGAGGAACGCACGCCGCATCTCTCAGAGGTGGAGCCGCTGGTGCAGCTGGTGGCGCCGTTTGCGCCGCACCTGGCAGAGGAGGCGTGGGAGCGGTTGGGTCATAACGTGAGCGTGATGGACTCCGGCTGGCCGGCGTACGATGCGGATTTGGCGCGCGAAGAGATGCTGCAGATCGCAGTGCAGGTAAACGGCAAGGTGCGCGGGACCATCAGGCTGGCGCCTAACGCGCAACAGGAAGAGGCGTTGGCTGCGGCCCTGGCGGACCCGGCGATTGCGAAGCACGCGAGCGGAAC
>JBFMFA010000438.1:0-3836 GCA_040753195.1 Gemmatimonadota bacterium
CTACGTCGAGTGGCGCACCGAATACGAACGCGACGTGACACCGGCGCTCGAACGCGTGAAGGGGGAGTTGGCGGCACCGCCCTCCGTGAGCGTGACCACGATGCTGCGTGAAGGGAAACCGGTGAAGGAGCTGCTCAAGGCCGCAGAGGAATTCGAGGCTGATCTCGTCATCGTCGGGAGCAAGGGGCTGGGTCTGCTTGATCGCATGCTGGTGGGAAGCACCGCGAGCGGTATTATTCGCGGCGCGCAGAATGCAGTGTTCGCACTTCCGATGGCCGCGATCGCAGCGAAGGACAAGAAGGAAGCTGCGGCCGCGCCGAGTGCGGTGGGCGCCTAACGTGCGGTTCTACTCCAGCCACGCCGGTCATGCGGACGCCAACCTTCCGGGAGTTGAGCAGGGAAGAATGTCTCGAGGTGCTGCGGCGTAACCATTACGGGCGCCTTGCCTTCACGGTGCATGACCGCGTGGACGTGGAGCCGATTCACTATGTCCTCGAAGGTGAGTGGTTGTATCTCCGCACAAGTCCAGGGACCAAAGTCGCCGCGCTAAAACACGGTCCCTGGATCGCGTTCGAAGTCGACGAAGTACATGCGCCGTTCGATTGGACGAGCGTGGTGATCAAAGGAACGGTGTACTTCATCTCCGGAGTGCCCGGAGCCGACGATCCGCGTGAGTTCGACACCGCGGTGAAAATTCTGCGACGCCTCACTCCACAGACGCTCACGGCGCACGACCCAACGCCGACGCGTACGGTGCTCCTGCGCATCTCGCTCAACGAGATCTACGGCCGCGCGTCGCAATCCTAACGCGCTACGCCCGCGCGCTCGCCCGGAGCGCGTTGACAATCACGGCAACGTCAATCACTTCCTGCAGCAGAGCGCCTGTGATGGGTGCGATGTGACCAGCCGCCGCAAAAACCATCGCGATGCCGCTGAGCGAGAGACCAGCCCATATACTCTGCCGCGCGATGCGCATCGTGCGTTGACCGATCGCGAGGGCTTCTGCAACGCGGCCGAGATCGTCGACGAGAATGACGACGTCCGCCGCTTCCGCCGCGATGCCGCCGCCGTGACCCGCCAGGGCGATCCCGACGTGCGCGCGCTCGAGCGCCGGCGCGTCGTTCGTCCCATCTCCGACCATCAGCACTCGCGTCCCGCGCTCGGCGAGCGCCGCAACGCGATCGACTTTGTCCGTCGGAAGGAGGTCGCCTAACGCTTCGTCGATTCCGACCGCCTTCGCAACCGCATTGGCGTTGGTCTGATTGTCCCCTGATAAGAGGACCGTACGCCGCACACCCATGCCACGAATGTTCTCGAGCATGGACCGCGCCGCGGTCCGCACACGATCGGCATACTCCAGTGTCCCGGCGATGCGGTCGTCGATAGCGACGTAGGCGCGCAGAGCGTGACTGTTACCGTTCCCGGAGGGAGTGGGCGCCACCTTCCCTATCGATGCGTGCACAAAGTCGCGGGAGCCGACGCTGACGTGATGGCCGGCCACGCGACCGCTCACGCCCTGGCCCGCCGCCTCCCGTACATCGGTCGGCGACGGGAGCGCGTCGCCTAACGCCCGTGCAGCCTCGACCACGGGACGCGCGAGCAAATGTCCGGAATGCTGTTCCACGGCGCCGGCGAGCCGCAGCACCTCGCGCTCCCCGAATGGGGGCGTGGCGACGATCCGAGATACGGTCGGCTGTCCCAACGTCAATGTGCCCGTCTTGTCGAACACCGCGGTTTCGACGTCGTCGAGACGCTCCAGCGCGCCGCCGTCGCGCATGATGATCTGCCTGCTCGCGGCACGGTTGATCCCACCGATGATCGCGACCGGCGTCGCCAGAATCAGCGGACATGGCGTCGCGACAACCAGCACCGCGAGCGCGCGTGTGGGATCCCCGGACGTCACCCAGGCGACGAGGCAGACGGCAATCGTGATCGGCGTAAACCACACCGCATAACGATCCGCCAGACGCTGCAACGGCGCCTTGGTGGCCTCCGCGGTGCGCACCAGCTCAACGATGCGTGCGTATTGGCTCTCACGCGCGACAGCCAGCGCCTGCAGGACCAGCGCCCCCTCGCGGTTCAGCATGCCGCTCAGCAGTCTGGTGCCGGGAACCGCATGAACCGGTAACGGCTCTCCCGTTAGGCGCGACGCATCGATCAGCGAGCGACCTTCGACGACCTCGCCGTCGCACGGGATCATTTCCCCGGGGCGCACGAGTAAGCGATCTCCGATCGCGATCGCGTCGACAGCGATGTCTTCGCTTTCGCCACCCTGCATGCGGTGAGCGATGCGCGGCGCCTCTTCTTCCAGTGCGCGCACCGCGCGCGACGCACGCCGCGCCGCAAAGTGTTCGAGCGCCTCACCGCCAGTCTGCATGAGTACGACGATCAGACCTGCGAGTGGCTCGCGAAGAATCAGAGCCGTGACGATGGCGAGCATAGCCACGACGTCGGTGGCGAAGTGGCCGCCCGCGACCTGCCGTAGCGTGCGCCACACGACGGGCGCCCCCACAACGGCGAGGCCAACGAGCCACACGACGTCCGCTGCATGCCGGCCGGCGATCAGCAGGAGCGACAAACCCAGCGCGGCAAATACAACGGCCGCAACGGGCCATGCCGCGTTCCGTATCTCGAAGCCAGTTCCACTCTTACGCGCTTGCATCGCCCATTGATCATCGCGCAAGTCTTGGCTGGGAGGCGTCGGGCCCTGCTCGCTCGATTGTCGGGGGCTCCCTTACACATCCACGCGAAAACACGACGCTCGACCTGACCGTTTCTCGGTGAATCTCCGACGCCTCTGTGCGGCGTGCGGACGCACTGTGATAGAGCACAAGGACATGCCTTACATCACTGGAGTTCAGCATGAAACGCCTCGCCGCATTGAGCCTCATCATCGCCACCGCCTGCAAGTGGCAGCCAACTCCAATCGTCATGGTGGGTCCGGAGAGCGCGATCAGCACATTGGCGGGAGAGTGGTCGGGAGAATACCAGAGCAGCGAAGCGCAGCGATCGGGCACTATCTGGTTCAAGCTCGAAGCCGGACGCGACACGGCATTCGGCGACGTGCTTATGATCCCGCGCGACGTGGGTCAGACGGTGCCGGAACCGTCGGCGCCTAACCAATGGAAACAGCGGCCCCAGGTATTGACGGTCAAATTCGTGCGTGTGGAAGGTCAGCGCATCAGCGGCGCGATCGATCCGTATCCCTCACCCGACTGCGGCTGCAAGCTCGTCACCACATTCCGCGGCGAGTTGAAGGGGGATCGCATCGAAGGCGACTTCGCGATTCACCACGAACACGAACAGAAGGTGCAGTCTGGCACGTGGTTCGCCCTACGCGACAAGAAGGTCCCTCGTTAGGCGCGCCGCACGCCGAGCTTATCCAGCACGTTTTGCGGGCAGCCTTTCCATTCGGCTACCGGGATATTCCCCTGGTAGCCGAGGTCTTTTACGCCCAGCTGTGACGACCAGAAGCCTGAGGCGGTAAGGTCGCGGAACGAATTGAAGAAGGCGACGCCGTGCGAGTCTTCCGGTTTGGCCCGCGCGGGCCAGGCGATGGCGTCCAGGATTTGCATGCGCTGCGCAGACGTTAGGCGTCGGAAGTCCCGAACGCTGAAGCGCTCGCGCGCCTCGCGATCGAGCCAGGCCAGCCCACCGCGCATCGCCAGGCGTCGCTGCTCCGTCCCGTCCGTCATGACGAAATCCATGAACTGCGGCACGCCGGCATCCGTTGCGCTCCCCGACCGCGCGTCGCGCGGGATGATGAGATCGACGAGAATACCGACCGTCGCGTATTCGTGCGCAGTGAAAAACTTCGGCCGGAACTGCGCCCCTTG
>JBFMFA010000439.1:0-3835 GCA_040753195.1 Gemmatimonadota bacterium
GGCGCTGGCGCGCCTGCGGCAAACTCGAACACGAGATCGTCGTTGTCGTCAGGCACGAACCGCTCGCCACCGAGGTGTTTGAGGCCAAACACCGCGGGCCCTTGCTGCAGCCGCAGACGACCGCCTTCGACAGACACCCTGAGGCGCTGGTTCCCGATCGCGTATTCGCCAACCATGCGCTCGAGGGCTGATGCGGCGATGGGAACTGCCGGCAGCTCTTTGATGCCGAGCGCACGGCGCGCGATCATCCGCTCGAGCTGCACCGCCGTCAGCGCGCCGGTGTTCGTCAGCACGACAGTGATGACCGAATCGTTAGGATAGTGATGCAACTCCGAGACGAAGCCGTTGATCCCGCCGTTGTGGCTGACTTGTGGATGTCCGCCTAACGCGCCCGTACCGAGGCCGAAACCATAGGTGATCGGCTTGCCGTCGTTCAGCGTACCCGGCGTTGTCATCAGCGTGTAGGAGGCCGGGCTCACAACCTTGCCGCTCGACAACGCCTGAGTCCACACAACGAGGTCGGTCACCGTCGAGCACAGCGAGCCCGCCGCGTACGGCTGCGTCATACTCAACGGCTCCGCGTTGGTGAACCCTTTCCCTCCGTTGGGTGGTGTCGCATATCCTTGCGCGCGGTTTTTGATGAGCGGTGCCTGATCACAGTAGATGGTGTTCTTCAAGCCTAACGGCGTGAAGAACTCGTCTTTCAAAAACTGGCCGTACGGCTTCCCGCTCAGCTTCTCGATGATCATGCCTAACAGGAAGTATCCGGAGTTGTTGTAGCGATACGCGTCGCCCGGCTTGAAGTCGAACGGCTCGTTGGCGAAAAGCGCGACCAGCGAATCCGTCGCCAGGTCGAGCCGCATAACGCGCGCCCACTTCGGTCCCAGGCTCGTGTAGCTCTTGATGCCGGAGGTGTGGTTGAGCAGGTGCCTAACGGTGACGCGGTTCCCCTGCGTCGGGAAGTGCGGCAAAAACCGCTGCAGCGTGTCGTCGAGCGAGAGCTTCCCCTGCTCCATGAGCCGCATGATCGCCGCACTGGTGAACTGCTTGGTGACCGACCCGATGCGGTAGACAGTCTCCGCCTTGGCGGGCACCTCGTTCTCGAGATCCGCAAACCCATACCCCTTCGCGACGATCGTACGCCCATTCTTCACCACCGCAACGGATACGCCCGCGGTGCGCTGCTCGGCCACGGCCGCGGCGGCGACCGAGTCGACGTATTGGATTAGTGGACGCGCGTCCTGCGCGCGGGCCGCTGTAGTGCCGAGAGCGCCGGCGAGCAGCGCTGCACCGTAAACGTGGCGCATGATCGATGATGGAAGGAATGGTTGCCCGTTCGACAGGCTCCCTAATGTGCCCGAGGCGCGAGCCGGCGCCAAGGCTTCAGCAGCAGCTTGAACGTGATGTAGTGCGTCACCAGTAAGGCAGGCACCCAGAGCGCTGGAATCCAATATGCGGCTCCCATGAACGGCGCAGCATCGTAGAGGGTCGCCAACGTGATTGCTGCGACCAAGTCGATGGATCCCTCCAGATTGAAAATCCAAACGAGCAGCCGTGCCGTTCGCGCTCCTCGAAGAACCGCTGGCAGTGCCAGCAGGGCAAGAAGTGCTGCTGCGAGGTCGCCGAGTGCTGCCGGATGCGCGAAGCTCGAAGGGAGGCCGGGGTACGTTGCCCCAGTCGCCATGAACATGAGGCCGAGGTGCCGCGTCGCGTGCAGCAGCAGAATTGGCACCAGGATGTCGCGCGGCTCCAGCGACTGGAGTTTGGGAACAAGGTAAATGCGCGCGATCAGCCAGAATATCAGCGTACTGAACACCAGGTTGACCGTTAGGACGTTATGCGCGAGCACGGTCATGACGTATCCTGCGTGGAGGTCGTACTGACGAAACCGCGGTAAGCGAATGATGTGCCGGATGGCAGCCTAACGCGCATCGTCTGCGTTGGAGCGAGCCGTCACTACCAAGTCATAAAGCGCTTTGCCGCGGTTCGGTTCCCTGCACATCACGTTCATCGAGCGTATCACGCGATGGGGCAATGGCGTCGTGGCAGCGGAACCATGGTTCGCGCGACGGAATCGGAATGTCGCCGATGGTGATGCCCTGAGTCATCACACACAAAGATGAAGAGTCATTGCTGAGTGTGTTTGCGTCGGCGCCGCCTAACGCGCGTGGCGTGCAGCACTGGACACGGGTCCGCAGTCATCAGCACATGCCGAGTGGCCACGCAAGCCCTCCATGCCTTCCCAGGCTATGAGCGGCACCATCGCCAATGCCGCAACGGGATCCGCCCACCACCAACCCGCGATTGCATTTAGTGCCAGGCCGGCCAGGAGTAAGGCCGATAGGTACGTGCAAATCATCGTCTGCTTCGCTTCCGCAACGAGCGCCCCGCTCCCCAGTTGCAGAGCGACCGATCGCTTCGCGCGACTGAGCAACGGCATAATGAAGAGCGAGACCGCTGCGAGGACGATGCCGACCACGCTTTCATCCGGCGCCGCGCGTGATACGAGTGTCCGAATTGCATCGATGGCCACGTACAGAGCGAGCACCAGGAAACACACGCCGATGATTCGCAGACTCCAGTACTCGGCCCGCTGGCGGCGCGCGACGTCGACATCGGCATGGAGCCTCCACAACGCAGTGCCGCTCGCCGCCAATTCGATAAGACTGTCGACGCCAAAGCCAACGAGCGCAATGCTTCCGGCGATAAGGCCGGCGGCGACCGCGATGATGCCTTCGAGACTGTTGTACGCAAGGGTCGCGTAGTTCAGCCGTTGACTGCGCCTGACGAGTAGCTGTCGGTCCACGCTCACTGCGGTCGGCTCACGTATGTGCCAGGATGTTTGCGCCAATTGATTCTAAGCCGAGTGATCAGATACTGCTGGGACTGCGAACGCTCGCGCGTTTGCTGTCGAAAACCACGGCGTGTTGCGGTACGAATCCGCCACTACCCAGGCGCCTACCGTCAGTGCGCACGTCACGCCGAACTCGCCCCATTGAAATTCGCTGAGTGGCGCCGCCAAAACGCCAGACTACGTCCTCGGCAGACTTGAAGGCCTGATTCCTCGCATTCCGGACGCAGCGTCTGCAGTGGCACGACGTGCGATCGGCGAGGGGTTGAGTTCACAGAGCGTAGAATCGAGCTGCCAAGCCGGGCATTTGCGCGTGATCGATTGATCATCCGACGCTCGCCCTGTGCAACCCTTCGCGGCGCCGCGCCGGTGGGCTCGCTCGCTTTGGACCCCGGAGTTCGCAAATGCCGTGGACACACTATCATCTGATGGCTGTGGCATGCCTAACGCTGCTTTTCCCATCCGTACACCAGCAGCCCGGCCAGGTCTGTCGCAACCAGAATACGCGAGCTGTGGACGCCGACCAGACGCGCGCGTGGCAGGCGTTTCGGCAGAGCGCCGATCAGGCAGCGATGCGACCCGTGGTCGGAGTCTGGGTGACTGTCCAGACGCATCCGCAGACCGGCGCCGTTTCTACCCAGCATTGGTCATACGAAGCGTCAGGGCTCGTACAGTATCAGGACCAAATCTGCGGGACGGTCGCGGGGCTTCCCTGCTCTCAGAATGGTGGGCACGGGTACTGGGCAGCGCGAAAGCAACCGGACGGCAGCACCTTGATGTGGGTCAACTTCTCGGATCTGAACCGGAGCGACGCCTGCGCCTCGTCGTCATTTCGCTTTCAGGATCGCAATACGATCGTGAACGCTTGGGGTGGCGTCTCTCGACGCGTGCAGTGACCCTCGGCCTCAGGGTCGTGGCTCTGCCCGGTCAGTTTTGCACGCGAACTCCACGGGGGCCGTGGCGTACTGTCATGCGTGCACCGCT
>JBFMFA010000440.1:0-3833 GCA_040753195.1 Gemmatimonadota bacterium
CCCCGGCACTCGACAAGCTCCGGTTCCGCGATATCGGCCCAGCCACGCCGTCAGGTCGCGTCGACGATCTGGCCGTGTACGAGGGCAATCCCGCGGTTTTTTACATCGCCACGGCCACCGGCGGCCTATGGAAGACTGTGAACAACGGCACGACGCTGGAACAGGTCTTCCATAGTCAGACGACGTCGTCGATCGGAGACGTGGCGATCGCGCCTAACGATCCGAACCTCGTCTGGGTGGGCACTGGTGAAAACAACAACCGGCAATCGTCATCCTGGGGCGACGGTGTCTACAAGTCAGCGGATGGCGGGCGCACCTGGGTGAACATGGGACTGAAGGATTCGAAACAGATCGCCCGGATCATCGTCGATCCCGTGGACTACGACGTGGTCTACGTCGCCGCGTTAGGCAACCTCTGGGCCGGCGGCGGTGACCGCGGGGTGTACAAAACGACGGACGGCGGTGTCACCTGGGCCCGTATTCTCGAAGCCGGACCTTTTGCCGGCGCGACGGAGCTGGTCATGGATCCGGCGAACAACAAGGTCTTGTATGCGGCAACGTACCAGCGCCTGCGCTCGAGCTGGGGCTTCAATGGCGGCGGTGACGCGTCGGCGATCTACAAAACGACGGACGCCGGTCGCACGTGGACGAAACTCACGAAGGGGATTCCGGCCGGCCCGTTAGGCAGGATCGGCCTCGACATCTATCGCAAGAACCCCAACGTGCTCTACGCGCGCATCGAGCATCAGACCGAAAGCGGAACCTACCGGTCGGATGACGCGGGCGCGTCATGGACCAAGCTCTCCAACGTGAATCCGCGCCCGATGTATTTCTCGCAGATTCGCGTCGATCCGCAAACCGACTCGCGCATTTACGTGTTAGGCGTGCAGCTGCACGTGTCCGACGATGGCGGGCGCACGTTCCACAACGAAGGCGCGCGGCAGATTCACGTCGACTTCCATGCCATGTGGGTCAATCCCAAAAACCCTGATCACCTGATCCTCGGCGGCGACGGTGGTGTTGGGATTTCGTATGACCGGAGCAAGACCTACGTCTGGCTCAACAACTTGCCCGTGGGGCAGTTCTATCACGTCGCCTTCGACAATCAGTTTCCGTACACCGTCTGTGGCGGCCTGCAGGACAACAACACGTGGTGCGGGCCGAGCGCCGTGCGCAACGAATGGGGGATCGGCAATGACGAGTGGTTCATCATCGGCGGTGGCGACGGCTTCGTCGGTATGGTCGATCCCACAAACCCGCGCGTGATGTACGCCGAGTCGCAGAACGGGAACATGAATCGCATCGACCGCCTAACGAACGAGCGCACGAGCATCAGGCCCGAGCCGACGACCGGCGAGCGCGCGTACCGCTGGAACTGGGATACGCCGCTCATCCTCTCGCCGCATGACGGCAACACGGTGTATGCAGCATCGAATCGCGTCTTCAAGTCCTCGGATCGCGGGCATACGTGGCGCGCGATATCTCCCGACCTCACGTTGCAGCTCGATCGCGATACCCTCGAGCTGATGGGCGTGAAAGGCCGGGATATCCGTCTGGCGGCAAATGACGGCGTCAGCAGTTTCGGTACGCTGTCGACCGTCCACGAATCGCCCGTTAGGCGAGGGGTGATCTGGACCGGCAGCGACGACGGCCAGTTGCACGTGACGCGTGACGACGGCGGCTCGTGGACGAACGTGACGTCCAAACTGCCGGGCGTCCCGAAGTGGACCTACATCTCGCGCGTCGAACCGTCGCGGACGGCTGAAGGCACCGTGTACGTAACACTCGACGGCCACCGGTTAGGCGACTTTGCCACCTACGTCTTCACCAGCAGCGACTTCGGGGGGACATGGTCCTCCGTCGCCGGTGATCTCCCGAAGGGTGAGGTTGCGCGCACCATTACCGAAGACCTCAAAAACCCGGACGTGTTATACCTCGGCACGGAGAGCGGTCTCTGGTTCACGTACGATCGCGGCAAGCACTGGCTCCCGATCAAGGGGCGGTTTCCGACAGTGCCGGTGTACGAGATTGCAGTGCACCCGCGCGAGAACGCCATGATCGTCGCAACACATGGCCGCGCGCTGTGGATCCTCGACGATTTGTCGCCGTTCCAGGAATACGCCCGAGCCGTTGCGAGCAACGGACATCTCTTTTCGAGTCCCGGCATCGCGTGGCGGCGCGCGTCGAGCGAGCGCATGCGCGACTTCGAAGGGGACATGAAGTACCTGGGCAAAAACCCGGAGCGCGGTGCGGTGCTGCACTACTGGCTCCCCGCGGCTGGAAATGGAGCGACCCTAACGATCGCCGACGCGAGCGGTCAGACGATCCGTGAGTTGAAGAGCGATTCAACCGGGAAGCCTCAGGCCGGCTTCAACGCGTTAGGCTGGGATCTGCGAGTGGAGCCGAATCGCGCGCCACGACTCGGCAACGTTGGCGGCGGCGGTGGTGGGTTCTTCGGTGGTGGCACAGACGGCCCCATCGTGTTGCCGGGGACGTACACCGCACGCCTAACGGTCGATGGCCGAGCAGTTGGATCGACGACGATCGCAGTGCGCCCGGATCCGGAGATTACGATCGCCGACGCGGATCGTAAGGCGTGGTTCGACCTCCAGATGGAGCTGCACCGCCTGCAGGCGCAGGCGAATGAGATCGCCGAGAAGCTGGTTCAGGCGAACGAGCAGCTCAGCGCAGCACGCGAGCGCATGCGCGATACGACCAAAGTGAGTGCTGCCGAACGTGCATCGTGGCGTGAGTTCGTTACGCAGTTCGATTCGTCGCGCCGCGCGTTCGGTGTCGCGGGTGGCGGAGGCTTTGGCGGGCCGCCGAACATGCGTACGCTCGCGAATGGCCTCAAAGGGCAGGTGATGCAGGTGACGGCGCTGCCGACCGCAACTCAGGTCCGCCGCATCGACGCACTGCGCGTCGATCTTCCGAAAGCCATCGCTGAGGCCAATGCCGTGCTCGGCCGGGTGAGCGAGATCCGTCGGAGCGTGACGGCGGGAGGATCCTAACGAGGATTACTTTTTCAGTTCGATGACGATTCCGCGCAGCGGCAACTCCCCGACGTTCTTCACGCGATGAATGACCGGGGCGTTGAACGCCGCCGTGTCCGGTACGATGTCGCGTATGACCTCGGACTCACCATCGGGCCACTGCTGCAATTTCGTCCGATTGAGTTGAATCACCACGCGCTGGCGGTGACTGTGTCGTTCCCGCGTATCGCCGACGGCGAGGCGTTCCTCGAAAATGAAGAGCCGATCGCTGTCGTAGAGCACGGCGTTCTTGTCAGGCGGGATGTGCTCGGCAGGCCTCTTGGGTGATGGATGATCGGGCTTGATCGCCACCTCGAAATAGCGTTCACCACTGGGTATGCCATGCGCTTGCCCCGCCGTGAACACGGCGATCTCCCCGCGGCGCAGGCTCACGAGCGCACCGGCCCGATTCAACCGGACGTTGCCTAACGCCACGATCACGCGATCGCCACATTGTGGTGCCGCGGCCGCGGCGCACGGTGCCGCATCGCGCGTGACGCGCACGTATTCATTCTCGAGAACTACGACGTTCGTTTGTAGAAGCAGGCCTGCAAGGATCGCTACCATAGCCGTATCTCTTGTAGCAGTACGAACCGACGGCACACTAGCCTGGTCGCCAGTTTGGTTCGACGCCAGGGTCTCCGACTGTCGGATTCTACTTTGCACCGAGTCATATGATACCGAGCATACTCGTCGCGGCATTGACAGGCTTCTCCCCGCCAATAATCACGGTGCCTCGCACCACGGCGTCGGTTACGCTCGACGGCCACATCAATGTCACGGAATGGGGCGCAGCGGCGC
>JBFMFA010000441.1:0-3820 GCA_040753195.1 Gemmatimonadota bacterium
GTATTCGGCTTTTCCGTCGGCTCGGCGCGCATCCGCGCCACGGTAGAGGGGAAGTTCGCAGAGGCCACGATCGTCGTGGAGGCCGTGCCCGTGGCGCGCGTCGTGGTTACGCCTAACGCGCTGACATTGAATCCTGGTCAGACGTCGCAGCTCAACGTGTCGACGCAAGATGCCTCCGGCAATGTGCTGGTCGGCCGCCGCGTGACGTACACGTCGAGTGACCCTGCCAAAGCCACCGTGAGCGGGAGCGGACTGGTCACGGGCATAACGCAAGGGACAGCGCGCGTCGACGTCACGAGTGAAGGCGTCACGACGGGCGTGACAGTGAACGTGAATCCAGTGCCTATCTCGTCCATATCGATCACGCCTAACGTGGTGTCGTTGCGCGCCACGCATACGAGCACGCTGATGGCACGAGCACTGGACGCACAAGGCCAACCGCTCCCGAATCGTACGTTTACATGGAGCAGCGCGAATACGAGCATCGCCACGGTCGATCAATCCGGCGTCGTGACCGGTGTGGCAGTCGGGAGTACGACCGTGAGCGCATCGAGCGAAGGGAAAACGGGTACTGCGAGCATCACGGTGATACCGGAACCGGTCAATTCAGTCACGCTGACCAGCCCGCGAAACGGGATCGTTCCTGGCGACACGATGCACCTAACGGTGGTCTTACGGGACGCGCAGAACAACGTGCTGACTGGCCGTGCCGTGACGTTTTCTTCCACACCGGCAGGGCGCGTCACCGTGGATGCCGCTGGCGTCGTCACCGGAATCAGTTCCTCCGGGACGAGTGATATCACCGCCACCAGCGAAGGGAAAAGCGCGACGATCCAGATCACGAGCGTGGCGGCTGTTGCTTCGATTACCGCGGTCGGACCGACGAACAGCGCTGTCGATCTGGTCATCCCGCCCGGCAGCACGAAGCGTTATACGGTTACGCTCCTCGATGGCGGCGGTAATCCGGTTGCGGGACAGGTCGTTTCGGCAACGAGCAGTTCGACCGCCGTGACGCTGTCGAGTGGGACCTTGACCACAGACGCACAGGGGCAAGCGACCGTCGACCTGACGGGGAATACGGCGGGGTCGGCGACGGTGACCTTCCAGGCGTCTCGGGTCGGGGCCATCCCACCAGCGACCCCGGGGAACAACAATCCCAGTACCAGTCTGTCGATCGTCGTCCCTTAGTATCTCGCGTTAGGCGCGAGCGAACTCAGCCGCAAGCGAAACGCGGCCCAAACCATGCGTACGCTCTACCTACCTCGCTTCGTAAGACAGGTTCGCGTTAGGTATGGAGCCACGTCGCAACTGCGCGCGTGTATTGATTTTCGCTGCTTTTTGCGGCCTGAGTGCCGGCGTGTCATGCGACGCGCCGATGATCAATGAGTCAGATGCTGTTGACAGGATTGTCCTGACGCCGAACCGCGCGACCCTCGAAGCAGGTAGCACGATGTCGTTTTCCGCCGCCGTTCTGAATGCGGCTGGAGACCCGTTGTCCGATCGACGGGTCGTGTGGACCTCCGAAGACGATGCCATAGCAACCGTCTCCCAGGCCGGAGGCGTTATCGCCATTGCCGGTGGTGCCACACAAGTGGCGGCGTCGAGTGGCGGGAAATCCGCGCGCGCGACGGTGACGGTGACAAGCCGTCCCGTGACGCTCGTGCGCATAACGCCCGGGAGCGCGCGCCTCTCCGTGAACAACACACTCCCGCTCAAGGCGGAGGCGCTTGATGCTGCCGGAGAAGTCGTAAAAGGCGTCATCCCGACGTGGTCCTCGTCGAATGCAGCGGTGGCGAGCGTGGACAGTGGCGGTGTCGTCACTGGGATTGCCCCTGGAAGCGCCGTCATCTCAGCGACGGTCGCGGGTCGTGTCGGTAGCGCGGCGATCGCCGTTTCGCCCCAGGCCGTGGCCTCGGTGCGCTTGACCGCAGCGACGGACACAATCTTCGTCGGCGGACGCTCCGTCTTCCGCGCGCACGCAGTCGACGCCGCCGGGGCATCGCTGCCGGATCGATTCGTCATGTGGACGTCAGACAGCCCGTCGATCGCCGCCGTCTCCTCAGCCGGTGAAGTCTTTGGATTGGCCGTGGGGACCGCTCGGATCCGTGCAACCATCGAAAGCCGATTTGCCGAGGTTGCCGTACAGGTTACGCCCGTGCCCGTGAGGAAGATCGATGTCGCGCCTAACAAGTTGACGCTGTCACCGCGGGAAACCGCACAACTGACGGTGACATTGCGCGATAGCGCCGGCAACGAACTCCTCAATCGTTCCGTCGCCTACCGCACGACGGATGCGCAGATCGCAACCGTATCCCACGACGGACTCGTCATCGCGGTAGCCGCAGGCACCGCGCAGATAGAAGTGGTGAGTGAAGCGGTGCGCAGCATCGTGGACGTCAAGGTGCAACTACCTCCGGTGGCCGCGGTAGTGGTGACACCTAACGCGAGCGCGCTGCGCATCGGCGAAGACGTGCAGCTCGTGGCGCAGCCGCAGGATGCGCGCGGGACGGCACTCTCCGGGCGAACCATCTCCTGGCGCAGCAGCGCCCCCGCCGTGGCGACCGTCAGCCAAAGTGGTGTCGTCTCTGCGATTGCACCGGGCAGCGCCACGATCAGCGCCACAAGTGAAGGCGTACAGGGTGCTGCCAGCGTGACGGTGACGTTGATCGCCGCCGCGTCCGTGGTTATCTCGCCGAAGCCAGTGGCGCTGTTACCCGCGCAGTCGCAACAGCTCACCTTGCTGCTTGCGGATTCTGCGGGGCGACCGTTATCAGAGAGCGGTCGCTCCGTTACGTGGATCTCGCGCAATTCGGCTGTTGCTTCGGTGTCGCTCGTCGGGCTCGTAACGGCAGTCGCAGCCGGACGCACCCGCATTGTCGTTGCCACGGCCAATGCGATCGATTCTGCGGATGTAGTGGTGGCCGCTTCGCCAAGCACAACGCTCGCGCTGCAGCCCACCATACAGTCGCTCCTACTCGGCGAGATACGGGCGCTGCGCGCCATGGTGACGAGTGGCGGAACGATCGTACGCGGACGTCCCATCGCGTGGCAGTCGAGCGCGCCGGCGATCGTCAGCGTGAGCGCCGTGCCGGGTTGGCCCGACAGTGCGTCGGTGTCTGCTCTCTCGTTAGGCAGTGCGTTCGTTTCGGCTGTAGATTCGACGGGAGCGCGCGATTCCACCTTGGTCGCTGTCGCATCGCTCCCAGTCGCTTCAGTGACTGTTTCTCCTGCCAAGCCCACCGTGTTGGTGGGGGGCACGGTGCAGTTGAGCGCCATCGCGACCGATTCCACGGGAGCAACGCACACGCCCGTCATCACCTGGTCGTCCGTGGCGCCCAGCGTTGCCTCGGTTTCGAGCAGCGGACTGGTAACGGCGAGCAGCACGGGGACGGCGGCCGTGGAGGCGCGAGCTGTAGGCGCAGGTGCGCGCGGGCAGGACGTCGTTGGTACCGCGTCCGTCGATGTGGTACCGGCAGTCGGGACCGCGGCCGTACACAGCGTCATTGTCACGAGTCCGCGTAGCTTCGTCGTCGCGCGGGATAGCATGCACCTAACGGTGGTGCTGCGCGATGCTCAGTCGAACATTCTCACGGGCCGCAGCACAACGTTCAGCAGCAGCTCGAATTCACGGATGAGCGTTGACGCGAGCGGCGTTGTCACGGGCGCCGGGTCATCCGGTCACGCCGACATCGTCGTGACGAGCGAAGGCAAAACGGGCAAAGTGCGAATCGCGAGTACGGCTTCGGTGGCCAGCATGAATGTCAGCGGTCCGACCAACTCGGCGCGCGATCTGTTGATCGCGCGCGGCACCGCGAAACGC
>JBFMFA010000442.1:0-3816 GCA_040753195.1 Gemmatimonadota bacterium
AAGATCGCCGGCGAACGCACCAGCCGTTTGATCGGCAGCCCGCGCACCCAGCCTTTTACGTCGCGCGTCACCGACGCGCGCGTGTAGACGTCACGCATGCGCACGGAGTCCTCGTCCGGCAGGCCTTGAACAGGCGGCAGCACTAACGAGGTCGTATGCCAGTCGAAGATGTCGCGCCACGTATGCTGCGCTTCGGCAAAGCTGTACAACTCACCCTGCGGTTCGGTATTCAGCAAACGCAGGATCGACTCCGCGACGGTGTCGAGATGGATGGCATTGGCGCGGTAACGACCGCCGAATGGCAGGCGGAAGTGCGGATCCCGCGACAGCTCGATGATCTCGCGCGAGCGATACAGACCCGGACCGTACACGTGCCCGAGTCGGAGCAGGTTGGTCTTCACACCACGCTCGCGCGCCCGTCGGCCCGCATAACGTTCGACGTTCAGTTTGGAGCGACCGTATTCACTTTCGGGCTTCGGGTGGTCGAATGCGTCGCGCTCGTCCCGGAACTCGCGCAGCAACTCGCCAAAAATGGCGACGGTGCTGAAATGGACGAACCAGCGCAGCGATCGCGCCTCGAGCACGCCATCCACCAGCTCGCGATTGCGGGAATACGCGGCGCGCGGGTTGCCCCCCGATCCCGCCAGCGCGCAGTTGATGATGATCTCGCAGTCGTCGAGAATGTGCTTGCCATCGCGCCGAGCCAGCGCGCCGATGCGGATGTCGCAGTCGGGAACGGAGGCGTGCACCAACGCGGCGCCTAACGGGTTGCGCACGGCCGCGACGACGTTCAACCCTTCGTCATGCAGCCGCCGGACGAGTGCCGACCCGACGTGGCCGCTGGCGCCGGTGACGGCGATCTTGTTCGCCTTCATCGCGCCCCCGCCGCCACCACTCGCTCAGCCGTCTGCGTGTATTTATATGCCGATTCGATGAGTGCCGTCGTATTGCGCACACTCACAGCGTCCACCGCGCTCGGCTTGCCGCTGCGGCACTGCTCCAGGAAGTCGCTCCACTCGGCCACAAACCCCGCCGTCGGATTGTCGACCCCCTCGGTGACGCCGAGCGTACTGAGCGTATCCCCTTCACTCGTTATGAGAGCGAGCGTGTCTTCGAAGAAAAGGCCCACCTTCAAAATGTAGTTCGGATACTCGATGAAGACGCCGTTGCAAAGATCCTCGATGAGGCTCAGTTCGATGCTGCAGGGAACCGTGTCTCCGTTCTCCATCGTTATGTCGGCGTCGAGCGTTGCGGCCAGTTCGATGCCGAGGTGGCGCCGCTGCGCTGCTTCGTTGAGTGAGACGCTACGAGCGCCTAACACGTAGAGTAGCTGATCGACGAGATGGGAACCCGTTTCCATGAGCACTCCACCGCCGGCACCAGGGTCCGTCATGTGCCATCCCGCGCCGCGACCCGTCGCGCGCATGTGAAACCCTTCTGCTGCGCTCACGCGCAGGACCGGTCCCAGAAAATCTCGGTGCAACAACTCGCGCGCGGTGGCGGTCGGTTTTGCATAACGACGGACCTGGCCCACGCCGAGTTGGCGTCCGTGTTTTCTGGCTTCGGCGATGTAGCTGTCGTGTTCTTCCAGTGTGATGGCGAACGGCTTCTCGGAGAAGACGTGCCAACCGCGGGCGAGCGCCTGGGGGATGACTGTCTTGCGGGCCCCCACTGGCGTCGCGACGAGAACGACGTCCACGTCGGGGCAGTGCGACAGATCCGAGAAACTCTGCGGGATTTTGTAGGCTCGAGCCACCGATTCCGCGACGCCCGCGGATCGGTCGCAGATCCAGTCAACCGAAACTCCAGGCATGTTAACCAGCACGGGGAGGTGCGATCCGGATGTCACCAACCCGGCGCCTATGACGCCCAGCTTCACGTAAGTCCTTTCCTGTTAGGTGTTTACGCGCCCGAAGATGGTATCTCCGCAGACGCCGGCACGCGGACAAATGACGCCACATCAAAATAGTTGTCACCGGTGCCGTGCGGTGGCTCTAGCAAGGTTGGTGCGAGGCAGCCCGTTCAGGACCAGAATCGCCGTATCAGCGCGGCAACGAAGGTGAGCACGATCGAGATCAGCAGCATCGAGGTGATCGGCGCGTAAAAGCGCATGCTTGGCCGCTCGATGCGGATGTCGCCTGGGAGTCGTCCGAACCAACCCAGCGCCCCGCTGTAGGCGAGCAGGCCGATGATCACCAGCGCAACGCCGGCTACGATGAGCGTGATGCCTAACGAGCCACGCTCTGGCACTAGTCGCGGCTCGAGCGCCAGACGCGCGAGCGGCCGCTGGCGATCGCCTCCATGGTGCGGCCCGTCTTCACCGATGTCATCACGTCGTTAACGATATTAGAGCCAGGGCGTGCGTGCTCGTCGCGATGTTTGATGAGGAGCCACGGTGGTTTCTCGCTTTCGCCGCGGCGGATGCGCACAAGAACCCAGGAGCCACGCAAGCGTTTGCCGCGCAGCTCAAACTTGAAATCACCTGTAGCGTAGCCCTGGCGCAGGCGTTCGGCCGGATCGCTGACCTTGTCCGGCGTAGTGTACGTTCCGCGATCCCACAGCATAACGGTGCCGCCGCCGTATTCGCCCTGCGGAATGATCCCCTCAAACGTGTTGTATTCGATGGGATGATCTTCCACCTGCATGGCGAGGCGCTTGTCGGCGGGATCGAGACTGGGCCCCTTCGGGACGGCCCAGCTTTTCATGACACCGTCCAACTCGAGGCGCAGATCGAAGTGCAGGTTCCGCGCGGCGTGTTTCTGGATGACGAAGCGAAGCGCTTTGCGACGAGGTTTCGCGCGACCTCCGGCCGGCTCAGCGGTTTTGCTGAAGTTCCGTTTGTGGCGGTATTCGGTTAGCTGTTCGCCGGTGTTGGTGCGGCTGTGCCTTGGCCGTTGGGCGACCACGCGCTTGGCGGCGGTTTTGGTGAGCGCGTTTGGCGTTTTGCGGACGCGACGGCTGGGTTTGATTGTCATTGGCCTAACGAGGAGAGGCGGGCTCGATGAATGGGCCAGTTAGCAGGTTCGAGGCCAGCGCTCAATACCTGCAGGATTCCGCGTGTCGCGAGTCGGCGCCAGGTGTCCGAAGAATGCGCTTGACTCCCCCCAATGGGCCTCTACATTCCACCGTCCTGACGCGGGGTGGAGCAGCCTGGTAGCTCGTCGGGCTCATAACCCGAAGGTCGCGGGTTCAAATCCCGCCCCCGCCATAGGTTTACGCGATTTGCGCCGGCCCCTTGCCGGCCCCTCGGGGCCGGCATTTTTCTTCAAGCACAACAGTGTCCGATGGCAGGGTAGCTCAGGTGGTTAGAGCATCGGATTCATAACCCGAAGGTCGAGGGTTCGAGTCCCTCCCCTGCTATAAGGCCCCCAGGTTTGGGGGCCTTCTTTTTTGGGAGCTTGGAGTTGTGAGTAAAGCGCGAACGCAGCTCCGCGTGCTCACTGGATTCGTCAACAACAAACGCAGAGAACGCCGAGAACCAGAGGACGCAAAGACAACAAAACAAACAAAGACGGCGCGACTACCTACATCGCGCCGTCTGAATTTGTCCGCATTCGTCCGCGCTTACGCGTTTGATCTAATCTGCGTCACCTGCGGAGTTCCTGCGCCATCTGCGTTCGCGCTTTGACTGATACCTCTCAACTCAAGACGCAACCTTCTTCTGCCGCGCCTTGAGGTGATCCTGCATCTGCAACCGCGGCACTCCGTCCTTCAACCAATCAGGCGCCGGCTTCCCAATGAGGTGATAGTCGAAGAACTCCTTCATGCGGATCGTATAGTCCTTCTGATTCTCCGGCTGCGCGAGCCCGTGATTCT
>JBFMFA010000443.1:0-3812 GCA_040753195.1 Gemmatimonadota bacterium
TGGCCGTGGCTGGAGCCGCCCAGCTCTGAGGAGGGTCGGCCACACCGCTGCCGGCAGTGTGCACACGCTGATCAACTTCGTGCGTTGCCATCGTTAGGCGGTTACGTTACCGCGACGCAGTTTTCGCCGCCGAACGGATTCGGCACGCAGCGGTCGGCCGCGGGATCGTTGGCCCATCGCTGCCCGTCGATGAGATAGCGGAACTCGTAGGCACGATCCGGCTCGAGCTCCAGCACCGCCTGCCATGCGCCATCCGGCGCACGCTTCATCTCGACCGGCTGCCAGTCGTTGAACTGACCCGCGATGGCAACGCTGCGCGCGTCTGCGGCAGCATACCTGAACGTGACGCGGACGCGACCCGTTCGCTTGACCTGTGTCTTCTTGAGCATGCTATCCCCATTGGTGCTGGTCGTGCCTTCAAACTGCGTCCGCTACCTGAACTGCCCCTGAGCAGCATGTGAAGAAATCGGGAATTCCGGAGTCTTCGAGAGCTTCAGCCGATCCTCACCCGGCACTCAGGAGGCTGCTCCACTATTCCTGCGGTGCAATCGCGCGCGTGAGGCGACGACCTCAGCGTCCCCGATCTTACCGGGAGGTTCCCGTGGAGTGGCTCTCGCAGAACGGCTTCTTCGTCCTTTTGGCTCTCGCATTTATCGCGATACACCTCTTCGGGCACGGCGGGCACGGCGGCCATGGCCGCTCTCGCTCCGCGGGCAATCGGGACGACACCGAGGGGGTGCATGACCACGGCAACTCCCCGCGGCGTGCCGCTCCCTCCCAAGACACTGAGCCCAGCGGCCGCCACCGGCACGGCGGCTAGCTGTGTTCCGTGCGACCACCTACCAGTCACTCGGAGCCTAACGATGATTGACGTGCGGACCACCACATGGGCACTGAGCACGTTCACGGCCGTCAGTTTCCTGCTATGCGTGCTCTACGGCGCGCTCGTGCCCGACAGCCTGAACATGCACGCGTTTCTCGAAATCGTGCTGCCGGCGTTTCGCTGGCTGACAGTGGGGAGCTTCTTCTTGGGTCTGGCCGAGAGCTTCCTCTGGGGCGCCTACATTGGGCTCGTCTTCGTGCCGATCCACAACGCGTTCTCGCGCCGGCGATCTTCGCGCGCCGCGTCGTGAAGCGCAGTACCGGTTGGCGTCATTCCGCCTAACGGCGGACAGCGACACGGAGGAAGTGTGCAATTCAGGAAGGTAACTATGATCGTGCGCACCTTGGCCCTGGAGGCCGTGGAGCAGGCACTCAGAGATGTGGGGGTAAAGGGCGTCACCGTCACTCGGGTGAAGGGATATGGCGAGTACAAGGACTTCTTTTCACGGGATGCCATGACCGAGCACGCGCGTCTGGAGATCTTCACGCACCGCCTGCGCGTCGATCAGATCGTGGATGCCGTGTGCCGCGCGGCATCGACCGGCGCCAAAGGCGATGGTCTCATCGCGGTGTTGCCTGTGGAGAACGTCTACCGAATTCGGGACCACGCGGCAGCGGATCCGCACAACCCCAGCGAGTTGTGACCGGGACGGCGTGAGGCCTCGCAGCCGAGTCGCGCTGGCAACCCTTGCGTCCGCCTTGTATGCGACGTGTTACTCGGTGATCAAGGCAGCGCTCCCTCTGACTCCTCCGCTTCGCTTTGCAGCACTGCGGGCGGCTGTTGCCGGCGTGACAGTGTTGATCATCGTAGCCGCGATGAAGCAGCCGCTTCTTCCGCCGCGCCGAATCTGGGCGGGGGTGGTCGCGCTCGGGCTTGTTGGCACCAGCGTGGGGTTCGGCGCGATGTTCCTGAGCCTTCAGCGCTCCGGTGCCGGACTCGCCTCGGTGCTCGGCAACACAACGCCGCTCCTCGTCATTGTCCTCGCCGCTCTTGTGCTGAAAGAACGGGTTACCCCGTCGAAGGCGATCGCACTCACCTTGGGGTTCCTCGGGACGGCCCTTATCGCGTTAGGCGCCAGCACGGGCGCGGGATGGTCGGGGCTGACCGGTGCCGCGATTCCCCTCACCGCGGCTGCCGCGGTTGCGACGGAGAGCGTGCTGGTCAAGAAGCTCGACGTGGGAACTGCGTTTCTCCGCGTCACGGCCTGGCAGCTGCTCGTCGGGAGCATACCGCTCTTCGTCTTATCGACGTGGCTCGAGACCAACGCGCCAACCGTGTGGAGTCCGACGTTCCTCGGACTCCTTGCACTCGTCGCCGTGCTGGGTACTGCCGCCGCCACGTCCATCTGGTACCGTCTCGTGCAGAGCGACGAGGTCGGGCGCCTCTCACTGTACTTGTTTCTGATCCCCGTGCTTGGGCTCGCACTAGCCTCGATCCTCTTCCGAGAGAATCTCGGTGGCACCGAGATGATGGGAATCGCTCTGGCACTCGCCGGAATTGCATGGGCCGTGCGCGATTCGCCGCGGCATCCTGCGCCCAGTGTGGCAACGCTCGATGAGTGAGTCTCGTTATGTGTGGCTGATCTGGGCGAGCGCTTTTCTGCTCCCGTGGTTCGTCCTGTGGATCCGCTATCCACGAGATCGGAGTATCATGTGGCGCGCCAGCGCGACGACGATGCTCTTCGGTTTGACCGAGCCGATCTTCGTGCCCGAGTACTGGAATCCGCCCAGCCTCTTCGATCTCGCGCATCGGACTGGGTTCGATCTGGAGAGCTTCATTTTCTCTTTCGCGATTGGTGGAATCGGAGTGATGCTCTACCGCGCTGCCATCGGTGGCCGAACAGTCCCGCTGCCGGCCTTGCATCAGCACGCAGGCAGGCATCGCTATCACCGGCTAGCGCTGGCCACAGCGCCGGTGCTGTTCCTCCCCCTGTGGGCCCTGCCATGGAACCCGATCTATGCAGCGACGACGGCCATGCTCGGTGGCGCGGTCGCTGCTGCGGCCTGTCGACCCGATCTCGTACGCAACACGCTCGTTGGCGCGCTGCTCTTCCTGGCGCTGTACACGCTCTTCATGCTGTCGCTCGTCGTCTTCGCACCGGGCTACATCGAGCGCACCTGGCTCGTGGCGGAGCTGATCCCCGTGCGTCCGGCGGGTATCCCGATCGAGGAGCTGCGGTGCGGCATCTCGTGTGGTGCGTACTGGTCCGCGATCTACGAGCACCTGTTCTGGTACCGCGTAACCCCCGTGGCCACGGCGCGGCCGTAGGTGAGCGCGCAGGATACTTGGCAGCGCCGTCGCCCGAAGTGATCGCGCCGTCCGTTCGCCCGCTCGGCGCTCGTTAGGCGGTCATTGACGAAGGAGTTGAGGAGGCTCGGTGTTGGCACCCGTGGCACCGAGAGAGGCACGTGGCATGCGAGACTGAGTTCACTGCGTCGCCCTCATCCAAGGGAGTAACCCGCGATGTGTTTTTCAGCTTCGGCGAGTTTCATTGCCGGAACCGCACTGTCTGCGGTCGGAGTGGCAGCGCTTAGAAATACGAGAATGAGAAACGAGCGACCCTTCGCGATGATCCCGCTGCTGTTTGGGATACAGCAGCTGACCGAAGGCGTCATCTGGATGACATTTCGCTACGACGCGCCGGTCTTGAAGCAAACGATGACGTACGTGTACTCGGGATTCTCGCACGTCCTGTGGCCGATATACGTGCCGTTCGCCATGGGCGTGCTCGAAACCGTGCGTCGGCGCAAGAGGACGTTCTTCGCGTTCGGGGCTGGCGGCATTGCTGTGGGACTCTATCTGCTCTATTCCATCGTAGCGCGCCCCGTCGTGGCCGAGGTAGTCGGCGGGCACATCGTTTATGCGACTCCGCATTTCTATCTCTTACCGGTGATGGTGCTCTACCTTGCCGCAACGTGTGTGAGTTGCT
>JBFMFA010000444.1:0-3805 GCA_040753195.1 Gemmatimonadota bacterium
CAACGTTCCCGTTGATATGTGGCCGCGAGCAACTCGTCCAGGCGATACACACCTTGCGGTGGTTTCAGAGGATCGAGTTCGCGAAGCACGGCGCGCACTGCCTGCGGTGACGGTGCGGAGCCAGGCTGCCCTCGCACCGCGACGTTGAGAATCAGATACGATCGCTGCGCATGCGGGAAATACACTTCCTCCAAGGGCTCCGACCGCGGACCGTCAAAACGAACGTCTGCTACGACGCCCACGACTTCATACGGGTAGGTGCCTGCCGAAGCGTAGTCCACGACGAGCTGCTCGCCAATCGCGCTCCGATTTGGCCACAGCGCACGCGCCAGCCGCTCACTCACCGCCGCCACCCGCGGCGCGTTAGGCGCATCCTGCTCAGTGAACTGACGCCCCTCGATGATCTTGATCCGCAGGGCATCGAAATAGCCGGGCGTGACGATACGCACCGAAGCCGGTCGTACGGACCGTTCGTCGCCGGCACGCGAGAGCGGCCACACGGGTCGCGCGAAGTCAGGGCCGTATTGGCTGGACGGTAATGTCGTGGCGCCGCCAACCGCCACGACCCCAGGCAGGGCGCGCAACCTGATGAACAGCTCCTGGTAGTAGGCGTGCGACGCCGCACCACTCCGGTATCGTTCGCCGTCGAGAAACACCGGCGCGACCGTCACATCGCGCGCGTCATACCCCGTGTCGCGTGAGCGCAGCCCCTCGACGCTCCGTACCAGCAAACCGGCGCCACACAACAACACAACGGTCAGCGCTACCTCGGCGGTAACCAGCAAATCGCGAACGCGGCCGCTTTGCCGGCTGCTCGTGGCGCGGCGACCACCGCGCAGCGCGTCGATCGGTTCGCTGCGCGCGTGCCGCCATGCGGGGAGGATGCCGGCCAGTAGGGCGGAGAATAGCGTCATGCCTAACGCGAAAGCGAACGCTGCGCCATCGGGCCCAACCTCGCCGGCGCGCGGCAAGCCGAGCCATGCGCGGCGCACGTAGGTAACGGCGCCATAGGCGACCACCACGCCGAGCGCTCCACCGGCGACAGCCAACACACCCGATTCAAGGAGCCCCTGCCTCAGCAGGCGGGCGCGAGAGCCGCCTAACGCCAAGTGGATGGACACTTCGTGCGCCCGCGCCAGTCCGCGGGCTGAGAGCAGGATCGCCACGTTGGCACAAGCGATCAGCAACAGAAGGCACGCAGCGACGAGCAAGGTCGTGAGCACCGGCCGGATCGTGCGCACGGTATCGTCATGCAGACGGACCACCTGCACCCCCCAGTCGCGATTCGTCTCCGGTCGCTCGACGGCGATTTCGCCTGCAATGCGATTCAGTTCGACGCTCGAGGTCTCTAGCGTCGCGTCAGCGCGCAAGCGACCGAATGCCGTTGTATAGCGCTGGTCGAAGGGAAGGGACTCTTCCAGCTCCCAGGCGATGTACGCCGCCACACCGGGGAGGACGACGCTCGCCTCGGCGGGCATGACGCCCAGCACGCGAAAGGGTCGACGATCTACGAGCACCGTGCGACCGACGATCTGGCGGTCGCTGCCGTAGGTGTTCTGCCAGTAGTCGTGCGCGAGGATGACCACCGGATCGGTGCTGATCGGCGCCGCCGCCGAGGTGAAGCGCGCCGCGCGGCATTGCGACGGCGTGAATGCCGAGCCTAACGCTGGGCGCAGTGCCAGGATGGTGAAGAAATCGCAGGACACTTGCGCGACGACGGCGACGTCCGCACGATCGCCGTCGACGATCGTGCGGCCCATCGCATACGATACGGCCAGCCCTTCGAAGCTTCGCGCGCGAGAGCGCCATTCGGCCAGCGTGCCGCGCGACACATCCGCGCGCTCGATACCGCGCGCCGCGCTCGTCTCGTACAGCCTAACGAGTCGGTCAGGCTCTGGCAGCGGCAGCGGTCGCACCACCACGCGCTCAACCAGCGTAAAGACCGCCGTGCTCGCGCCGACGCCCAGCGCAACGAGGAGTACGGCGACCACGACGAGCACAGGCGCGCGCCACAGAGCGCGTACGGCCTGGCGTACATCGCGCACCAGCGCTTCGAGAGCCGCACCGGGGCGCACGTCCGACAACCGCTCGACTTCGGCGTCCACATGGCCCATCGTTAGGCGTACGTGCCGACGAGCCTCGGTCTCGCGCATGCCGTCGCGCACGAGGGCCGCCACGGCGCTTTCGACGTGAAAGCGCATTTCTTCCGCGCTCGTCCGCGCCAGCCTCCGGCGTCGTAAGAAACGCAGTACCCAGCGCAGCATATTCAGCACGGGAAGCGCCAAAAGCACATCCTGCTCATGCAGACTGGAGGATGCGGCTGATGCCCACGACGCGCATCCCCCATTGCTCCTCTTCTGCCTGCAAACGGCGACGCCCGGCGCGCGTTAGGCGATAATACCGCGCGCGTCGCTTGTTCTCCGTCAGCTGCCATGCCGCGTCGATCAGGCCATCGCGCTCCAGGCGATCGAGCGCCGGATACAGCGAACCAAGCCTGATGCTGAAAACGCCAGAAACGCGCTCGATCCGTTGCCCGATCCCCCACCCGTGCATCGGCTCGAAAGCCAGCGTTTTCAGGATCAGCAGGTCCAGCGTCCCGGGAACAACATCGAGATTCGCGCGTTCGCTCACGATTCCCTCAGTTTAACTGAAGGAAGCTTCCGCGGCCCCCGCCGGTTGTCAATGTCGGCTGCTCAGCCGGTTTCTCGCACTCCTCTGTCGTGGGGGAGTTTTCTCGCAATCACGCGCGGCTCGCACCGCGTCACTGAGGAAGAACGACATGAGCAAGACACCGTTCAGTTGGATGCGACGCGCACTCAGCGTCGCCGTTGTGACGTTCACCATGGGCTGCGGTGACGAGATACCAGCCGGTCCCGACGCAGCACTACTGGCGACTCTGCACACAAACAAACGCGATCCGGATCTGAGCGCGTGTCAAAACCTCAGAGCACCTGCGGGAAGCAAGCTCGCTTTCCACACCTTTGCGACCGGCGTCCAGATCTACCGCTGGAACGGGACGAGCTGGAGCTTTGTGGCTCCCGAGGCCGTGCTCACTGAGGACGCCGGCGGCAATGGCGTCGTGGGAACGCATTACGCTGGCCCGACGTGGGAGAGCAACAGCGGGAGCAAAGTTGTCGGCGCGCTCGTCGATCGCTGCACGCCGAATCCTAACGCGATTCCGTGGCTGCTCCTTCGCGCGGTGAGCAACGACGGCCCCGGAATATTTCAGCGCGTGACCTCGATTCAGCGCGTAAACACGGTCGGCGGTCTTGCGCCTGCGACATCGGGGACCGTCGTCGGCGAAGAAGCCCGCGTGCCGTACACGACGGAGTACTTCTTCTACCGGTTGAAGTAACGATATGGGACACCGCGTCGCTCGGTCGTCACCGACGGCCGAGCGATGCGAGCCATTCGGTCCGCAACGCGGCCAGTGGCTTGCTAGCTGCTGACTCTAGATCGGCTTGCCAGCTTCCACCGGCGATCCCGGGGAACAGCCTAACGAGTGTTGCCAGGCTGGTGCGTTCGACCAGATACTTCGTAAATGATTGGCTGCACGCATAGTACACCGGCGCAACGGTGGCGCGTTCGGTCGTGAGCAGCGCCTCCAGCCGACCGGAACGTCCCACGCGCTCGCTGATCTCCGTGGCTCGGGTGCTCGCAGCGAGTCGCGCAGCACACGTGCTGTCGACTTTCGCAAGGCCACCGATGGCAAACACGTCACCTTCAGGGAATCGCGTGCGCGACGCGACGAGCTGCGCGAGATAGTCCGGAAGTCCTTCGATGAGCCAGAACGGGAAGCGTTGCG
>JBFMFA010000445.1:0-3803 GCA_040753195.1 Gemmatimonadota bacterium
TGTCAGGAGTGACATCCGAAAAGCGATCCCCCTCGTTGCGGAATAGATAGTCGCGATAACTCACGCCGCCGGTGACCGTCCCGTTCACATACAGATCGAGGCGACCGTCGTGGTCGAAATCCGAAAAGGCGCACGCGTCATAACGACCGTCGATCGCAATCCCCCAGGCCGCCGAGACGTCTTCGAACGTTCCATTGCCGCGGTTGAGCAAGAGCCCGTTGCGGCCGTAATTCGCGCCGAAGAGATCCATCCGGCCGTCGTTATTCACGTCGGCGGCACACGGTCGCACGGTGCCATTGGTACCTTCGTTAGGCAATCGCCCGGCCCATGCGGCGCCGGCCGGCACGGCGACGTCGGTGAACATCCCGCCGTCGTTGCGCATGAGCGCGTTGGCGTCGCCGTCCTGATTGGCGACGTAGAGATCGAAATCGCCATCGTCATCGTAATCGACCCACACCGCTCCGACGGATTTGCGCGCGTCGGCCAGGCCGATCTCCGGCGCGACGTCGCTGAAGCGGCCGGCGTCATTGCGGAAGAGCACGTTGGGGCGATCGCGCAGCGCCACGTACAGGTCGAGGTCGCCGTCGGCGTCGTAATCGATCCAGACGAACTGCCTAACGCCCGCCGAGTCCGTACGCGACAGTCCTGCTTCTAGGGTGACGTCGCTGAAGCGGGCACCGTCGTTTCGGTACAACTTGAGCACCGACGCCGCGCCGGGCGCGAAGCCCAGCATGAGATCGGGATCGCCGTCGCGATCGTAGTCCCCCCAAGCCGCCGAGCGTGTCGCGCGCGCGTCGGCGACGCCTAACGACGCAGCGACGTCGCTGAACGTGCCACGATCGTTGCGATACAGCCGGTTCGCCGCGCCGTTGAAGCCGACATAGAGATCGAGGTCGCCGTCGGCATCATAGTCGGCCCACGCATTCGTGAGATTCGCGCCGGCGGCGAAAAGCTCTGGCTGCGTCGCAACAAACGTCGGCGGCAGGTTGCGATAGACCTTCCCACCCTTCATGACGAACACCACGCGTCGCAGGGCGGTAATGTCCTCCAATGGATTCCCGTCGACGGCGATGAGATCGGCTTCCATGCCGGGCGCGAGTGCCCCAATCCTGTCGTGCAGACCTAACGCCGCAGCCGCGACCGACGTGGTGCCTAACAGGGCGTGCATGGCGGGCTCGCCGGCCGTCTGCACCCGATAGACCGTTTCCCGGGCGTTCTGGCCGTGCGCGCCGGCCGTCGCATCGGTCCCCATGATCAATCTCAGCCGAGGATGGGCAAGGGCGCGCTTGTACATCGCGAGTTTGCGCGGAATCCCCTCCTCCATAAAGCGGAAGCCGGCCTCGTCGTAGTTGCCGATGCCGAGGTAACGCGCCTTGTTCTCGATGTAGTTCTGGGAGACGAGGCCGATGTTTGGCTCGAAGAACGTCCCACGCTCGGCCATCAACGCGAGCTCGGCGTCGGTGGCCTGGCTGCCGTGCGTCACGGCAAAACACCCCGCATTGGCCGCGGCGCGTATCGCCGATGCTGCGTGTGCGTGCACCCAGATGCGTTTTCCTACCTTACGAGCTTCGTCGCACGCCGCGTGAATCTGTGCGTCGGACAACGTTTGCCCGCCGCCTTCGCGGATGCTCTTGGACGCGAAGATCTTGATGAGATCCGCACCGCGCGCCGCGGTGGCACGCACCCAGGCACGGATGGAGTCTGTCGTTAGGCTCGTGTCCGTCAACGACGTCACGGACGTGAGCAGCCGCGGACCGGTGACGCGCCCCGCCGCGATGGCGTCGCGCACGTCGATGTCCAGAGGGGAGCCGATGCTCTGCACGGTGGTGAAACCGGCCATGAGCATTGCGTACGCATTGTCTTCCGCGGCGCGGCGACGGTCGGCGGGCGTCTCGCCCTGGTTGGATGCGCGGCCGTCACGCCCGAAGTGCGATTCCAGGTGCACGTGCGTATCGATCATCCCTGGAAGCACCGTTAGGCGAGTCAGATCGTATTGCGCGTCACCTCCAGCAGGCCCGATGCTCCGGATACGCGACCCTTGCACGACGATGTCGACGTTTTGCCGGACGGTGCCGCGGCCGTCGATCATCCGCCCCGCGCGTACTCTGATAGTAGGCTGAGCGGCCACAGCGACCGGCAGGACAAGAGCGAGAAGTGCAAGACGCATCGGACGATCCTCCTGAGGGGCTCCAATGTACCGGGTGATGTGATCTTTGCGCGCTGCGCGGAACCCCTCAGCGTCGGAGGCGAACTCGCCCTCAGTACGATCGTCCGGTGAGTCTAGACTGACGGGCCACCTCTCATCGCCATGAACATCCCGCCGAAAACGCCCGCAATCACCGTCGCGATGAGGACGATGATCAGCATCGCCGGGATCGACGCCAACGTCCACTTCAGGATGAACACCACCATGCTGCCGAAGGGCATACTCACGTCGCGCACGGACACCTGCTGCACGGGCTCGTTCATGGGTTCTCCGTTGGGAGGGGAATCCGCGAATCTGCCGAATCAAACCCGGTTGTCGAGAGCCGTACCGTGCCGGATCTTGGTGTCAACATTTGAGCACGGTCGCAACGTTTAGAACATGTATTTCAAGATCCGACCCCGACCCCGACCCCGACCCCTGAGGGAGTCTGTCATGTCTCGCTGCTTCGTCCTGACCGCCGCGTTCCTGTCTTTCGCGTCTGCCGCGATTGCACAGCAGGGCCCCCCGAACCGCCCGCGCCAGAATGTGGTGATGGACACCGCGCGCATCCGCGAGCTGTATGTCAGCAACCGCTTTGAGGACCATCCCGTCGCCGACTACGCGGCCGCGATCGCCAACAAGAAGCGCACGGACAGCATCTACACAGCGCGAAGCGCCGGCGTGATGGATTTCAAAAAGATCTCGTACAAAAGCACGGTGGACGGGATGGAGATTCCGGCGTACCTCTTTCAGCCGATCAACAAGCGTGGCACGAAAGGTCACGCCGCGATGATCTGGGTGCATGGCGGCGTGCACGGCGATTGGGGGACGAGCATGTTCCCGTTCGTGCGCGAGGCGGTGCAGCGCGGGTACGTGATCATCGCGCCGGATTACCGCGGGAGCACGGGGTACGGCGAAGCGCACCACCGCGCGATCGACTACGGCGGGAAAGAAGTCGATGACGTGATATCAGCGGTGGAGTACCTCAAGACGCTGCCGCACGTCGATCAGGACCGACTCGGCATGATGGGGTGGAGTCATGGAGGCTTTATCACGGCTCACTCTCTCTTCCGCGAGCAGCATCCATTCAAGGGCGGGGCCGCGATTGTGCCGGTGACGAATCTCATCACGCGGCTTTCGTATCGCGGGCCTGGTTATGCCCGCGGCTTCTCGACGCAGAAGGAGATCCTTGGATTGCCTCACGAGAAGCTGGACGAATACATCAAGCGCTCGCCGATTTATCACGTGGAGAAACTGCAGGTCCCGATGCTCGTGCACGTGTCGACGAACGATCGCGATGTGTGGTACATCGAGGATCAGGAGATGGTGTGGAAGCTCCAGGCGTTGAAGCCGCACCTGGTCGAGACGAAGGTCTATCATGATCCGGCGCCGTGGGGCGGATCGGTGGGGCATGCCTTCAGCCGTCGCGTAGATGGGCGGACGCTCGAGCGCGTGGATTCGCCGGAGCAGATCGATTCGTGGAATCGGACGTGGACGTTCTTTGATTGGGTCCTGCGGCCGTATGAAGACCGGTCAAAGCCGCTAGATCCGTGTTGGACTCAGGACTGTTCGCGCGGGCGGCCTGGCGCCGGCCAGAATCGTTAGGCACGGAGCGCTC
>JBFMFA010000446.1:0-3781 GCA_040753195.1 Gemmatimonadota bacterium
TTTCTCATAGTTCTGGCCCTCCCAGCCGTTTGCGCCTGCCGTGATCCGGCAAGTAACTTTGGGCAACCGAAAGCGCGACGCGGACCGCACGAGTCCGCCGTTCGTTAGGCTACGATTGTTTGGAGACCGCTTCATGCAACAAGTGGCAACGCCTCGCAGCGTCATGATCGACGCCGTATGGCCGGCGACAACCGTTGGTCGTTTGCGCGACCTCACCCTCGCCTTCGCTGGCGCGTTTTTCATCGCGCTGAGCGCCCAACTCGAGATCCCACTCACCCCTGTGCCGATCACGGCGCAGACGTTCGCCGTGCTGCTCGTCGCAGCCGCCTACGGCCGCAAGCGTGGTGTGGCCGCGATGGCGACCTACCTGGCGCTTGGTCTTGTCGGCCTGCCGGTGTTCGCCGGAGGTGCAGCGGGAATCGCGCGCGTCCTCGGACCCACCGGGGGATATCTGTTGAGCTATCTGCCAACTGCGTACGTCGTCGGCTGGCTCAGCGAGAAGGGATGGGATCGCAAGCTTTGGTCGACGGCGCTCGCCATGATCATCGGCAACGCCGTCATCTACCTAACGGGTGCCCTGTGGCTGTCGCGGTTCGTTCCGGAAGGCACCGTGCTGCAGACGGGCGTGCTGCCATTCCTGCCGGGGGATGCACTCAAGATCGCGCTGGCGACCGTTCTGGTCCCCACGGTCTGGCGCCTGATTGGTCGAGAGCGGGATACGCGTAGCACCTAACGAACCGCACGCAGACGATACTTGGGCGCATGCGCACGATCATCCCGTCGTCGCTATGCGCCCTTTCTGTGGTCGCCTCTTTCGACGGCGCATCCTGATAATCATCACGCGGAAGGTACAACGTGTCGGCAACTGAAGATCTGCTGGAACAGATCGAGTACGAACTCAACGAGATGGATCTGAACGAAACCGCGTTTGCTGGTTTCGATCGGCGCCAATTCGTGTTCATGTCGCTCGTATCCGCAGCGGCAACCGCGCTCGGTACTGCGGCCGTGGCACGTGCCCAAGGCGCGGCGCCGCAAGCCCAGCAGCCGCAACAGCCGCCGCTGCCGTTAGGCAATGGAGAGGCGCCTGCGCTGCAGTTCATGCCATACCCAGGCGGAACCGGCGCCTTGATGGAGAAACTCGCCCGCGAACGTGGGCGTGCCGCGTTCGATCGCGCCGTCTTCAAAGTTGAGAAGTGGAACGGGCCGCTGCCGACATCGCCGGAAGACATCGCTTTCCTCCCCGCCCATCGACTCGCCGCCCTCATACAGGCTCGGCGCATAACGTCGGTTCAGCTCACCGATCTGTATCTCGAGCGCATCAAACGCCTCAATCCGACGCTCAACTGCGCCGTCACGATCATGGAAGAGCAAGCACGCGCCGAAGCCGCTCAGGCCGACGCTGAGATCCGCGCAGGGAGATACCGCGGTCCACTGCACGGCCTTCCGTACGGCGTGAAAGATCTCTTCTCAACCAAAGGCGTCCCCACCACGTGGGGTGCCAAGGACTTTGAGAACCAGATCATTGACGAGGATGCGGAGATCGTGAGGCGTCTGCGTGACGCGGGCGCCGTGCTCATCGCAAAACTGGCGACGGGTCTGTTTGCGCAAAATGATCAGTGGTTCCGCGGCCGGACAAACAATCCGTGGAACCTCGCTCAGGGCTCGAGCGGTTCATCAGCGGGCCCGGGCTCCGCTACGGCCGCTGGATGCGTCGCGTTCAGCATCGGCACTGAAACCCAAGGCTCCATTGTTTCGCCGAGTATCCGCTGCGGTATCAGCGCGCTACGTCCGACGTTCGGACGCGTGAGTCGCCACGGCGGCATGACCCTGGCGTGGTCGATGGATCGTGTCGGTCCGATGTGCCGCACCGTGGAAGACTGCGCCATGGTCTTCAACGCAGTCCACGGCGCCGACGAAAAAGACCCGTCGACTCTAACGACACCATTCCAGTACGACCGCAATATCAAGCTCGCTTCGTTGCGCATCGGTGTAGACCCTAACGCGCCCAAAGAACTCGTCGACAAGTTGCGCGCGTTGGGTATGCAGCCGATCACCATCGGTCCGCGACCGACAATCCCAGGTGGCGCGAGCGGACTCGGCGCCGAAGGCGCAGCGGCGTTCGATGCATACGTCCAGCGCAAAGCCAAAGAGATCGGCCTCGATCTGACCAATCTCCCTGAACCCGCGCCAAACACGGGCCCCGGTGGTGGCAGCGGTGGTGGTGGCGCAGGTGCCGCTCCTGCCAACCCGATGGCGCCTGCCGACTGGAATCCGCGCTTCGTCAACGGACGCCGTCCCCGCGCGTTCGACTTCGTCCAGTCGCAGCGGCGCCGTTATGCGCTCATAACGAAATGGGCCGAGTTCATGAAGGACATGGACATGTTCATCGGCGCGCCAACAGCGGACATCGGAGCGAACGCGCAGACCGGCAATCCCTGCGTCGTCTTTCCGTACAAGTTCGACGCTCCGAAGCACGGCGGGCGGGGGGGCGGGGCTGGCAATCAACAACAACCACCGCTGGAGTTGAAAGCGCAGCCAATTTGCGCCGTGGTCGTGGGTGCGTTGTACAACGACGACAAGATCCTCGCGCTCGCACACCAATTTCAAAGGAACTCCGACATCCATTTGAGGCGGCCAGCGCTCTAACAGCATACGCCGTCATCCGTGCCTGGCGCAGACAAGGAACAAGTGAAGCGGTGATCCCCCGTAAATTCTGGCGCCTGGCGCTCGCCGCGGCGTCGTTCGTCGCCGCACAACCGGCGACGGCGCAATCCGGCACGACAAAGACGGCTCAGGCCGCGCGCGTCGAAAGCGACGGCCGGCACACGGTGCGCGATGGCGGGGCGCCCGGGCTACGCAGGTCCGCCGCGTCGCAGCGCTTTCTCGACCGCGTCCTTCCGGCGACGACTGACCGGCACGCGTGTGCCGTCGCGTAGCACCAGAATCGTACCACCAATCGTGGTGCGCATCTCCTGAACTCTGCCTAGCGACACGATCGCGGAACGGTGTACTCGGAGAAAGCGCGCTGCGTCCAGCCGTTCGTCAAACGACGCCAGCGACTCACGGATGAGGAGGCGTTTGCCGCGCGTGTGGATCACGGCGTAGTAGTCATCCGCCTCGATCCAGTCGATATCAGTGACGTCAACGACGACCAGCCCGGACGGCGTCGGGACCGTTATGCTCGCACGGCTTCCTTGTTGCTCTGCCAACATGCGCGACATTCGCTCGGCGAGTGCAACGGCTTCGCGATCACGACGCCGCGCTAGGACGCGACCGATCGTAGCGCGAAAGCGCTGCTGCGTCACGGGCTTCACCAGGTAGTCCAGCGCATGTGTTTCAAACGCGCGGGCGGCATACGCATCGAACGCGGTGACAAACACCACGGCCGGCATCTGCGCCGGACCGATCTCTCGGACGACGTCAAATCCACTCATTCCGGGCATCTGAATATCGAGGAACACGAGACCCGGCTTCAGCGCCTGCACCGTGCGCACGGCGTCCCTGCCGTTGCGACACTCACCCACTACCTCGAACTGCGGATGCAACTCGAGGAGTTGTCGGATGCCGCGTCTGGCGAGCGGCTCGTCATCGACGATGAGCGTGGGGATGCGTGACATACTCGTCAGGCCCTTAACTGCTGGCGATACGGGAGGCGCACGGTCGCGAGCGTGCCTCCACCCGGTCGTGCTCTCAGCTCGAGTCCCGCGCGCGCGCCGTACAAGGTGTCGATGCGCTCGCGAATGTTCCGCAGACCCACGCCGATACCGTTAGGCTCGCGGGC
>JBFMFA010000447.1:0-3778 GCA_040753195.1 Gemmatimonadota bacterium
TCCGCGCTCGTCGAACTGACGTTTCAGGACGGTGAGCGCATGGTGGGGCTGACGAACCGTGCCTCGCCTAACGGGAGTTTTTTCTTCGTTCTTCCCGTGGACGCACGCAGCAATAACATACGCGTCCTTGTGAATCGCGCTGCGTTGAAGTCCATCGCTACACCGCTCCACTACGTGAGCGATTGAGAAGCTGCATCGCTCACGGTTGAAGCAGCGCATTAAACAGGAGACGGAACGTCCCCCACGGCTGCCCACGGTGCTGCGGCCTGAATCCGAACATGACGACGCGTCCTCGCCCAACTGGCACATCGAGCATCGCTGCGCGCCCAGCCATGGACTCGGCCCCCGACAAGTATCCACTGAGCAGGATCTTATCGGCTTCCGGATACCGCATAACGATGCGCGCTGGTGAATCGGCCGCCACGCTGAACGTCAGCGAGTTCGTGAAATACACGGCGGTTTGTTCGCGCATGCCTAACGCAAGACTCTGGCGCTGGTCCACGTCCGCTCGAAGGATCGACCCCGGAGCATAGGGACCGTCCCGTCCGCCGGCGGCGATTAGCTGCACGCCGAGAACGCCAAGGTCCGCGGCGACCTCGTTGGCACCGTCCAGCAGAATGACGCGCCCACCCGCAGCCACGAACGCCTTGAGTTGCGCGACGCCGGCGTCGCCCAGTCCTCCGGCATACTCAGGCGGGACTTGTTGTGCAGACATGCCGCGCACGATCTCATTCCGCGACATGTCTGGAATGACCAGGATGTCGTACGTCGCTCGCAGATTGCCGGCCTTGATCGCAGAATCCCGAACGGTGGTGAAGGGAACATTGAACTGCTCAAAGAGCCAGCGGGTCCATCCCTCGTCCATGCTGGAGGTCCACGATCGGTACAAACCGATCCGGCGCGCGGCGGGCGCGATCGTGCGTCGCGCGGCGGGGCGAGTTGCCGGCGCGGTCACCGGGCATGCGGGTGCAGTGAACTGCGCGCGCGCTGCCGCGCTGCCGCGGAATACGACGAGGCTGTCCATGAGCTCGACGGACGTCGCGGCTTTGAGAGCGCGGAAGAGCGCGCGATAGCTCTCCGTGTCGCGCAGCGGCAGGGCGACGTCACCGCGGCGCGGCGCGCACGCCTCCCTCGCGCGATCGGCGACGAGTGTTAGGCCGGTCGGGACATCGTCCACGGCTGTGGCTTCCACGCCCATTTGCAGCGGCAGCGTCCAGCCAGCCACATCGTACGGCCGCTCGACCGGACCGCCCGGGACGCGCTCCATACGCGGGAAACGCTGCACTTCGAGCAGATCCTTGGCGTGGGCGCGATAGGGCTGATCCAGCCTAACGACAAATGACCGTGCATCCTCGTGCACTTCCACGCCACCAACACGGAGCACGTCGACGAGGGCCAACGCGGCGCCAGGATCGTGCTGAGCCTTGGGAATGACATAGGCCGCTGGCTTCGCGGACTTACCTAACGCAATCTGCCGTCGTCCCAGATCCACAAACCCGCGCACGAAGTCGCCGCGTTTGCTCGCTGCGAGGTGCACGAGCGCCTCCGCCGCGATCAGCTCGTACTCGACAATGTCGCGCAGGCGCCACCAGCCGCCCGGCCACGGATTCGGGAAGCTCACGCGCTGCTCGTATTTCGGGAGGCCGCGCGAGTGTCCCGTGAGGGCGCTCGCGTTCTGCTCGATCGGCGTGGCGATGCGCACGCTCGCGGCTTCGGTCAACAGGCCGATCATGTTGTGCCGCGTTGGGGTGCCGCGCATCCCGCCATGCCACCAGAGATCGTAGCTGATGCCGTCGCCGACGCCGCTTTTGCCGGCCTGCTCGAGCGCAAAGGCCATGTGCGCGCCGATCAGCGAGATCCCGCGGACGATGACCGGGTCGAGGTTGGGATTGACGGGATCGACCATCGGCGGGACGAAGATGCGCATCCCGTTATTCCCCATCTGGTGCACGTCGTAGACGATCTCCGGGAACCAGCGGCGGTACAGAAAGTCCGTCGTTAGGCGCGTTTCCTTCTGCGTCACCATGTACCAGTCACGATTGTTGTCGTGGCCGACGTACGGGTGGTAGAGCCAGGGGAGCGGCCCCCCTTCCCATGGTGTGCCAAGCGTGCGGCGATACCACTCCGTGACCATCTGCTGGCCATCCGGATTCTGCGACGGGATCAACAGCACCACCACGTCGCGCAGATAGTTGCGTAACGTGTCCACCGTGGCGAGGCGCCACGCCAGCTCCATCGCCATCTGGCTCGACGCGATCTCCGTCGCGTGGATGTTGCAGTTGATCACCACCACAGCGGGCTGCTCGGCCAGCAGCCGACGTTCGGTGTCGCTCGTTAGGCGGCGCGGATCGGCCAGCTGCGCCTGACCGGCGCGAATGGCATCGAGGCGGCCCATGTTTTCAGGGGACGTGATTGTGGCGACGATGAACGGCTGGCCGTCGGTCGACGTCCCCAACGTGTCCACGCGCACGGCCGGCGACGCGTCCGCCAGCTTGGCGAAGTAACTCGTGATCTGCGACCAATCGGCGAGCTTCCGATCGGCGCCGACTTCAAAGCCGATGTGGTCGCGCGGATGTGGAACGTTCTGCGCGGCGGCGCTTGTTGTGGCGGCGACGCAGAAAGCGAGGGAAGTGGCGAAACGTTGCATAGAGTGGCTAAATGACGCCGAGTTTGGTGCCGACTTTTTTGAAGACGCGCACGGCGAAGTCGAGGTCGTCGCGTGAGTGTGCGGCGGAGAGTTGGCATCTAACGCGCGCGGTGCCATGCGGAACGACCGGGAAGCCGAATCCGGTCACAAAAATGCCTTCGTCCAGCAGCATGTTACTCATCTGAATCGCTTTGGCGGTTTCACCGACGATGATCGGCACGATGGGTGTTTCGCCGGGAATCGGTTTGAAGCCCGCCTCGCTGATGGCCTCACGAAAGTACGTCGTGTTGTCTCGCAATCGCTGCACGCGTTGTGGCTCAGCTTCCACGCAGCGAACCGCGGCCAGCGCGCTGGCGCACACGGTGGTGGGGAGCGCGTTGGAGAAGAGCTGCGGGCGTGACCGTTGCGTCAGCATGTCACACAACGCCGCCGAACCGGCCACAAAGCCGCCCGCGGCCCCACCCAGCGCCTTGCCTAACGTGGATGTGATCACGTCGACCTCGCCGAGTACGCCCCAATGCTCCGCCGTGCCGCGCCCCGTCTTGCCTAACACGCCGGTGGAGTGAGAATCGTCCATCATCACCACCGCGTCATACTTCTTGGCGATATCCAGGATCGAGGGCAGCTTCGCGATTGCACCTTCCATGGAGAAGACGCCGTCCGTCCAGATGAACTTGCGTTTCATGCCCGCGCTTTTCGCTTGCTCCAGTTTGGCGACGAGGTCGTCCATGTCGCCGTGTTTGAAGACCGCCGTCGTGCACTTCGTAATCGCCTTCGCTAGGCGCATGGAGTCGATGATCGACGCATGATTGAGCTCGTCGGAGACGACGAAATCAGTGGCTTCGACGGCGGTGGCCGTGAGCGCCTCGTTTGCGTTCCAGCACGCAACGAACGAGAGTGAGGCTTCGGTGCCGACGAAACGCGCGAGTGCTGCTTCCAGTTCGCGGTGGATCGTAAACGTGCCGCAGATAAAGCGGACGCTGGCCGTCCCTGCGCCGAAGCGCCGCAAGCCCTCGATACCAGCCTCAATCACACTCGGCTCGTCGGATAGACCGAGGTAGTTGTTCGAGGAGAGGATGAGGACATCGCCGCGGCCTTCCATTTTGACGTGTGGGGCCTGCGGCGAATCGA
>JBFMFA010000448.1:0-3776 GCA_040753195.1 Gemmatimonadota bacterium
TGTCGTCAGCGCGTATTTCCTCGCCGCGCGGCCCGGCGGCGAGAGCGTCGAAGGGACCACCGAGGTCGCCGCCCTGGCCGTGCTCGCGGTCAGCGCCCTGGCGGGCTTTGGTTATCTCGTCGTCGCCAGCGGAGCGACGGCGCTCATCGTGCTCGCCTTGAGCGAGAAGCAGCGGCTTCAGGGCCTCGTCGCGAAAATCGGCGCGACCGAGCTGCGCGCCGCATTCCAGTTCGCGGTGCTGGCGCTCGTCATCCTCCCGCTGCTCCCCGACGAAACGTACGGCCCGTTAGGCGGTGTGCGGCCGCGCGCGCTCTGGATCGTCGTTCTGATTTTCTCCGGCTTGAATTTCGTTGGGTACCTGGCGCGCAAAGCAGTCGGACCCGCGCGCGGCTACGGAGTAACCGGCATTCTTGGGGGCATCATCTCGTCCACCGCGGTGAGCTTCCAGTTCGCCCGGTTGAGTCGTACTGAAAGCGCGCTGGCCACCGGTCTCGCCATCGGCGTTGTTGGCGCATGTACGGTACTGATTCCGCGGGTTCTGCTCCTCAGCACCGTGCTGAATCCACCCGTTGCTTTCGCGCTGCTCCCACTCGTCGCACCCGTGTTCGCCGTCGGTGCGTTGGTAACCGCCGCGGCGCTATGGCGGCGGCACGGCGAGGCTGGAGGTGAAGCGGACGCGACCTCGCACAGTCCGCTCCGTTTCTGGTCCGCCATCCGCATGGCGGTCGCGTTTCAGATCTCGCTCATGGCCATTGCGTTCGTGCGCGACACATTGGGTGCTACCGGCGTGCTGGCGTCCGCGGCACTCCTCGGGCTGACGGACATGGACGCACTGACGCTGTCGATGAACCGGTTGGGGACGACGCCGGATCTGATTTCACTCGGCGCGCGGGCCATTGCCGTGGGCATCATTGCGAACTCGGTGCTCAAGCTTGGGCTTGTCCTCGCGCTCGGTGCAGCGCCTTTCAGGCTGAGGGCGGGAGGCGGACTCGCGCTGCTGACTGCGGCCAGCGTGCTCACGCTGTGGCTGCTCTGGTAAGCTGAACGGCGGCAACCTTTTGACATCGGCGCGTACCTAACGAGTACGCCCGTAGCCATCACGTCAACTTCGTTCAAGAGCTGCTTGCACCCGGACCGTATTGTTCCAGGTTACCGTTCAGGGCGGCGCTTTCGCCGCAAGGGACCACGATGCTGAAGTCGCTCTGCGTTCTCGTTCTCGCTTGCGCACCGGGCGTTGCCAGGGCGACGCCAGGAACCCGCGCCGCGAATGTGGAAGTTGTGCGCCTCGCGGACGATATCTATGCCGCCATACGCATCGAACCGCTCGGACTCGCGGGCAACGGCAACTCTCTCGTCGTGGTTGGCGACGCCTCGGTCCTCGTGGTAGACGCTCAGTTTACGCGCGCCGCGACGCTGGAGACGATCGCGGCGATTCGCCGCCTAACGCGTAAGCCCGTGCGTTATGTGGTCAACACGCACTGGCACGACGACCACATGGCCGGCAACCAGGTGTATCGCGATTCCTTCCCGGCTGTGGAGTTCATCATCCACGCCAACACTCGCACCGACTTCGTCACGCTCGGCGCCCCGAATCGTGACAATACTCGCGACGGCGCTCCTCCGCTCGCCAGTCGCTTCGAACGCCTCCTTGGAATGGGACTCGGCATCGACAGCAGCGCGGTCTCAGCCAAAGAGCGCGAATCCGTCGAAAACGCGTTGCGCATCATGCGCCAGTACCTCAGCGAGATACCCACGTTTCGCTCAGCGGTCGAGGGAGTAAACGTGCAAGAGCACTATCGCGTCAACCTCGGCAAACGCGTCGTCGACGTCGATTGGTTTGGACGCGCGAACACGCGCGGTGATCTCATCGTGAGCGTCCCGTCAGAGCGTATCGTCGCAACCGGAGACGTTGTCGTTGCGCCGGTTCCATTTGCATTCGGCTCATTTCCGCGCGAATGGGTCGCCGTCATCGATACGATTCTCGGCCGACGGCCGCGAGTCGTCGTGCCCGGACACGGTCCCGTTATGCGCGACATGGCCTACGTGCAGAGGGTGCGCACGATGCTCAGCGAGGTCGACGCCGAAGCCGAGCGCGCTGTAGCGCGCCGCGATTCGACAGCCCGCGCGTTGCGGACGATTTCGCTCGATGTGCACCGTCGGGAGCTGGCCGGGGACGAGAAGTGGATGAACTACATGTTCACGAACTTCTTTTTGCGACCGTCCGTCATGGCGGCTCTGCAGCAGCACCGCGCGCAGCGCGGCGCCTTGAACGAAGGCGTCGTCGCTATCTCAGGAGTGAATGTGATCTCGATGGCGAGCGATTCGGTGCTGCGCGAAGCGACCGTGCTCGTGCGCAATGGCCGCATCGCCGCCGCGGGGCCTAACGTGGCAATTCCCGCGGGTGCGCAACGTATCGACGGGCGCGGCAAATATCTCATCCCCGGGCTCGCCGATCTGCACACGCACCTGTATTCGGACGACGAGGCGATCGCCGACTCGGCGGGTGCCGCGGAGCTGGGCGTGATGCTCGCCAACGGCGTGACGACCGCGCGGCTCATGATCGGCACGCCCACGCACCTAACGCTGCGCAGTGCCGTGAAAGCCGGGCGAGTCGCCGGACCGCAGCTCTGGGTTGCGAGCCCGCATCTGGTGGGGCGGCGGATGCCTAACGGTATCGTGGTGACAACGCCCGATGAAGCACGCGCGGCTGTGCGCGCCGTGGCGGATTCCGGGTACGACCAGGTAAAGATCACGCTCTTCATCACGCGCCCCGTGTACGATGCGATCATCGACGAGGCGGCGAAGAAACGCATTCCGGTCGTCGGTCATGTGGATCCGCAAGTCGGCGTCGCACGCGCGCTGGAAACTGATCAGCAGCTCGAACACCTGGATAGCTACCTCGAAGCCGTGCTGGCCGACTCGGCACCGTCGCGCACGTCGCTGACACAGCAGTTCGTCTTTCAAGCGCGCAATTGGGCGAGCATGGACTTCGTGGACGATCGCAAGATCGGGACAATCGCCGGTGCCACCGGCCGCAAGCGCACGTGGATCGAGCCGACGCTCAACGTCTTCAACAGGGCGTTTGCGGACCGCGAGAGCGACAGCGACATTCGCTCGCGGCCGGACTGGCACATGATTCCGCCTAACGTGCGCGATCCGTATCTGCGGGCCCGCGAGCAGTATTGGTCGGCCGCGGCGGCGGAGCATCGCACCGAAGCACGCCGGCGACGGTACGTCGAGGTGCGCAACCGGCTGGTGAAGGCCATCCATGATTCCGGCGGCCGCATCCTGGCCGGCTCCGACACGCCGGAATGGTTCCATGTGTACGGCTGGGGCCTGCATCGCGAGTTGCAGGCCATGGTCACCGCAGGCCTAACGCCGTATCAGGCGTTGGCAACGGCCACGAAGAACCCCGCCGAGTTCCTCGGTCAGACGAACGAATGGGGGACCATCGAGCCTGGAAAACGCGCGGACCTCGTCCTGCTGGACGCCAATCCGCTGGAGGACATCGGCAACACGATGCGGATCCATTCGGTCATCGTTGGCGGACGCGTGTTAGGCGCCGCCGATCGCGAACGCATGCTCGACGCCGCGCGCCGAGCGATCGGGGGTGCGGCGCCGCGTTAGGCGGCCACCGCTCCAACGCGCTTTGCAATCACGTCGGCAATGTATGCCGCGTCGCGTCCCACGCCGTGAATCATGGTGGACGACATGGCATACAGAAAATGCAAACCGACGAAATAGAGTCCCGGCTCGCTCGTAACGACGCCGCGATC
>JBFMFA010000449.1:0-3771 GCA_040753195.1 Gemmatimonadota bacterium
CCGCGTACGCACCGCGCTCCACTCGCGAAGGACGGACAGCATGCGCAGACTGGCCAGGTAGTCGGCGATTATGACGGGTGAAACCTCGAAGAGGAAGTCGCCACCGTTCCCGCTGAGCGCTACCCGCGCTCCACTCGTTAGGCTCCTCCCCGAAAGCAGCCGCATCAGGTTCTCATAGAGATGGCCATATGGCTCGTCGCGGTCCCCTGATCCTGCGACCTGCACTAGTGGCCCAAGCTCTGCGACATCCACCCACCTAACGGGCGACTGCCAGTGTCCTGCGACGGCCTCGATAAATCGGTCCTCGTTCAGTGGGTCGGCAGCGTCCAGACGCAGCGAAACCGGACGCAGGCTCGCTGCCAACCGCTTGCTGCGAATCGCATGCTGCCCCGCCGCAAACACGGCCGTTGAGTCGCGGCCACCGCTGAGCCAAACGCTCGCGACTCCGTTCTCGCCCGTTCGCTGCAAGACTGCTTCGCCGAGGACGCTCCGCAACTCTTCCGCGGCTTCCGCCAAAGGCGTCGCGCCAGACGTGCGTACGGCCGGATCCCACCACCGCGATACTCGCGCTCTTGCAGCTGTCACCGTCACAGCGATTCCGGCAGGCACGACGGAGACATCGCTGTAGCATGTCTCGCTTCCTGCACTGTAAATCAGCGCGGAGGCATCAATCGCGATCGACGCCAGATTCAGGTCCGACCGCACGGAAGGGTGCGCGACGACTCCGCCGAGCGTTGATGCCACGACGAGCGTTGCTCCGCGCTGCGAATAAAACAGCGGCCTTTGCCCGGAATAGTCGCGCGTCATGAACACCGTGCGCGCACTTGCGTCCCACACGATGCAGGCGTAGTCGCCCTCGAGGAACTCGACGCATCGCTCCCCCCATTTCTCAAAGGCCGCGAGAATGAGATGGCTTGGTGAGTCCGCGTTAGGTTCGTTCTCCGACGTGCCGAGGCGGCGACGAAGGTCATCCCGATAGTACAGCGTGGCGTCGGCGACGACTGCGAGGTGTCCACGCCTCGCAATGACTGCTCCCGCACCAACGCCGAGATCCCGTTCCCACTGGTAGCACGACGCACCAAGCGACGCGATTCCGTCACGCCAAGTCCGTTGGCATTCGACTCCACGGCGCTGCATATGGTCCAGCATGCGTTTCTCGACGCCGTGCCGGACTTCTTGAGGCGCAAAATGAAAAACGCCGAAGATTGCACTCATTTTGTTCGCGGCTTGCCGAATGGGCGAGCAGTGCACCGGCGCGTGACTGACTCACATTCGCGACGCTTCATTCTGACGGCGAACCTCGAACATCAACCAACTGCTTCTCCACCAATCGTCCCAGGAGCCGGCGCACATCAATCGCAATTTGATCGGGTAAGCCGCTGGGGAATGCGGCCTGAAGCGCGACACATATATCTTCAACCGTGTCGCTCTTCGGATGGAGACTATCCCAGATGAACGTGCCCGTCTTATTTAGCCCGAAGTACTGTTCTGTCTCGGTCGAGTACAGGACGGATCCGTCTGGAGTGGCGCTTACAATGACGGCTTGTCTTGGCTTTGGCGCCAAAGGGCCGACACTAATGACCTGCGCTTCGCCCGCCTGAGCGTTGCTGGACATATCCCCACCACCGTGTGAGTCGCGGCACGCCCGTGTGCGCAGGCCGCGAAGAGTGGCACGAGGCAGTCACCATGCCACTCGCCTAGCAGACGGTCGCCAGCACTCAACGCTGGTAAGTGCCTACGCTGTGCCTAGATGCGTTCGTGGTGCCGAGCATCGCTCATTTAATCCTGCAAAGGCTGGCGGTGTAGTTGATAGTCCCCAGTAACAGTGTCTGCGCACTCCGCTTACAGGGATGCGACGAGGACGTCGGCTCCCATACTCCTGCCGACTGCTGCCGCCACGACAACTTGACCGAAGAAAAGATCCTGACTGGAACGCCCCGGTCCCCAGCGGTCGCACCGCGCTCGGAACTGTGACGCGCAACCCTGGACGCTCGCCGCGCATCGCAATCGTCGGCGCCACGCTACTGATCGCGCTGATCACCCTCATCCCGCGATCCGAATACACTGCCCCGCGCTTCGACTGGAGCCTAACGAGTAGCCCTCGCGAGCTGCTCGAAAGTGTCCTCAACGTCGTGCTCTTCATGCCCTTCGGCGCCGCGCTGTACACCAACCGCCAAATTCTCCTCACCACCGCGACGCTCGGGTTCGGCCTTTCGCTCGTAGTTGAACTGCTGCAGCGCTTTGTGATACCAGGTCGCGAAGGCGAACTTCAGGACCTCATCACGAACACACTCGGCGCAATACTCGGCTGGATCCTCGCCCGCGCCTTGGCCAGACAACCCGCCGCCTAACGAGTTAGATACTTACCGTGTAAAGGAAAAGTGCCGAAAATGTGATAGTGCTGGTATACCCTCGGGGCATTTGCCCCTTGCATCTCCTGCACGGCTCGCCATAATTGGCGCCCCCGAAGTTTCTCCGCGCAGTGAAGGCGCACGTGCTGTCGTGTCGTGTGGTGAGGAGGGTCCCCGGTGAGCGCTGGCAGTTCCGAAGTTCTCAATCCAACCGCAAAGTCCACAACAGCACCAAGCGCCGATCCGCTCTCCAGATCGGCCATCAACGTGCTCGTTGTCGACGCGGATCGCACTCTGCGTTCTGCGTGCGTCAGTCTCCTCGCCGCGGAAGGGTACACTGTTGCCTCGAGCGGAAGCGGCGACGAAGCAATCAGCTGGATCCAGCGCCGCCGCTTCGACTTCATGCTGCTCGACCTCACGCTCAGCGACACGCCGGCGATGGACGTGCTCGCGCAGGGTCTTCGGTCAAATCGACAGATGTTGGTCGCTGTCATGACAGCCAATCCCACCGTCGAATCGTGTTTGAAGGCGATACGCGCGGGTGCCTGGGACTATCTCCTCAAGCCGTTCACTCCAACGCACCTCGAAGTCCTCATCAGTCGCGCCACTCACGCGATCTTTACCACGCGCTCGGCAACTCAGCGCGCCATGCGCGCGTCGCGTGAATACGGCAACAGCGAACTCGTCACTTGCCTCGGCGTCTCTCCATTCTTCAAGAACGCCGTCGACCTGGCACGCCGCGTGGCTGCGAGCGATGCGTCGGTCATGATCTTCGGCGAAAGCGGCACGGGGAAAGAGGTCATCGCGCAGCTGATCCACCGCCACAGCATCCGCGGTGAACGCAAACTCGTCGCGATCAACTGCGCGGCGCTCCCTGAGACGCTGCTCGAATCGGAGATGTTCGGGCACCGCAAAGGCTCCTTCACTGGCGCCGACCGCGACAAGGCCGGCCTGCTCGAAGCCGCCAACGGCGGCACGATGTTCCTCGACGAGCTGACGGAAATGTCGCCGCGGCTGCAGGCGAAGCTCCTGCGCGTGCTGCAAGACGGCGTCGTGCGTCGCGTCGGTAGCGAAAAGGACGACACCACGGTAGACGTGCGCATCATCTCGGCGACGAACCGGGATCCGCATGAGGCGGTGGTTCAAGGCGCGCTGCGAAAAGATCTCTTTTATCGCCTGCGCGTGGTGATGATCAAGCTCCCGCCGCTGCGGCACCGCGTAGAAGACATCCCGATCCTCGCGCAGCACTTTTTCGCGCACTACTGGACGCGCTACCGCCGGCCTAACGACGCGATGCCACGCTTCGGCGAGGCGGCCCTCGAGCTGCTGCGCTCCAGGCCGTGGCACGGCAACGTGCGCGAGCTGCAGAACGTCATGGAACACCTTGCGGCTCTGAGCGAGCCGGGACAGACGATTCGCC
>JBFMFA010000450.1:0-3759 GCA_040753195.1 Gemmatimonadota bacterium
GTGGTCGAGCCCGTGATTCGCGGCATCAATACGGCGATGCCGCCGACGTATTCGTCGACGGCGACGGGAATGGTCGGATGGACGACCTCAATGGTGACGGCCGCGTGACCCGCGCAGACGCGACATTCCTTGTGAAGGCGTTCGAGCGCGTAGAGCAGCAGTATCCGGACCTCGTCGGCGGCGTTGCGCCATACAAGGCGACGCGCGCGCACGGGCCCTTCGTACACGTAGACGTTCGTGGCGAGCGGGCACGCTGGGGAGGGGTCACCAATTGACGATTGATTTCACCGCGCGGCGGCGTGAGGCGGCTCGGGCCTCGCGGCTGGGTCGTGCTGTCAGTGTGGCTGTTGCTACGATACTGGCGCTTGGCACCACGTTGGCCGCCTCCGCGCCGGGGCTGAGTCTCAGGCAAAGTTCGATGCTGTCGCCGTTCAGCGTGATCCGCGCTCGCGCGTCGCATCATGCGTTCGGGTGGAGCGGCCGCGTCCACATGCGCACTGCGCTACCTAACGAGAAGGTCGAGTACCCCATCGAAGTGGCGGGGCAGCTCGATTCCATCTCGTGGCGCTGGATTCGAGTCGGGAGCGCGGACTTGACGATTCCTGGCCAGCTGCTGACGCAAGCGTTGCGGGCGCCGAACGAGCCTGGTTTCTACCGCTTGGCGCTCGCGCGTCCTGGCGCGGAGCCGCATGTCGTGAAGGGGCCAGCACTCGCCGTTCTTGTTCCGTTCGAAGAGAAGCGCGGCAATCTGCTGAACGGCTACCGGATCGGTCGCTACCTCGGTGAGAAGTTGGCTGGTGCCGAACGTCCTGCCGGGTTCCTCGAAGTCGGTCCTAACGACTTGGAGCTGCCGGTCTCGGCGAATCTGCGCGTGAAGGATTTCCTCACGCACGATGGCAGCACTACGTGGCCGCGTTATGTGGCGCTGGAGCCGGAGCTGCTCGACAAGCTGGAGTTAGTCGTTGCCACGATTGCGAAGCAGCGGGGCGGCATGAGCGACGCGCACCTAACGATCGACGTGCACTCCGGCTTCCGCACGCCACTGCACAACAGGCGCGTAGCCAACTCTGCGCGCGACAGCCGCCATCAATACGGGGACGCGGCCGACATCGTGTTCGACGCAGACGGCAACGGGCGAATCAACGCGCGCGACCTTCAGATGATCGTGCGTGCGGTGGAGCACGTCGAACAGACGTACCCCGAGTTGCGCGGCGGCCTCGGCGTCTATGCACTCGGCGCATCCAGCTACGTACACATCGACGTTCGCGGGAAGAGCGTACGCTGGACGAGCTGAAAACTGACAGGTTTGAGTGCGGAGATCTCAGGTTTGAGTCTCACAGAGTTCTGAGTTTGGGTTTTCAGTTCCCGCAGTGAAACTGCGCATCAGCGCATTCGCGTAGGCCCAACTGACAACTCAAACCACTGGCTCCAACGCTTAGTTGGGATAAACTCCCACCTGAGCACACAGCACTCATAACGGTTTTCAGATGCATCCCCATCTCCGCGACCGACTTCTGAAAAAGCTCGAGGGCATGAGCGACGAGCGCGCCTATCAAGTGCTCGACTACGCCGATTTCCTCGACTCGAGGTACTCGACGCCTAGCGCGCCTCAACCGAGTCTCCTGGAGCGCTTCACCGATGGCGTGGAAGACACACTGCGCGCCGGCAAGGTATCCGCGACCGCGGTGGCGGAGACGATGAGCCTTCTGAATAAGGCCGTGGGAGTTTTGGGTGGGGTCGCCGAGGCGGGGAAGTCAGTTGCCAGCAGCGCTGTGGGCGTGGTGCAGGGCGTTGCGGCGGCCGGGAAGTCCGTCGCCAGTGAACTGAAGGCGGCGGGTCAAGGATCACGGGTCACGGGCCAAAGCGAACCCGCTCCACCAACCACGCCGTTGCCGCCTCAGCCTGGTGAGAGTGAGCCCGGTTAGGCCACTACCATCGAGGGTACACGGCGCCTAGAATTTGCCATGGCGACCTCCACTCGATCCACATCGCGGCCCGCTCAATCTGGAAAGCCAGGGAGCGGGCCGCTGCGTTTGGACGATCCGATTCCAATCGCTGCCGCGCGCATCCGTCTCGAGCCGGCCCTCACGTTCGACGACGTGCTGCTCGTCCCACGACACTCCGTAGTGCATCCGCGCGACGTTCGCACGGCGACGCGTTTTAGCCGCCATATCGCGCTCAACGTACCGCTCATCTCCGCGGCGATGGACACTGTTACCGAATCGGAGATGGCCATCGCGATGGCCCGCGCCGGCGGCATTGGCGTTCTGCACAAGAACATGTCGATCGATCGTCAGGCGGCCGAAGTGGACCGCGTCAAACGGTCGGAGAGCGGGATGATCCTGAATCCGATCACGCTGTCGCCTAACGCGTTGCTGCGCGAGGCGGTGACGTTGATGAAGCGCTTCAAGATCAGCGGTGTGCCGATCGTCGACACCGACGGCAAGCTCGTCGGGATCATCACAAACCGTGATCTCCAGTTCGAGCGCAACCTGCAGCGGCCGATTCACGAGGTGATGACAGCAGAGGGGCTCGTGACGGCACCGATCGGAACGACGCTGGACGAAGCGGAGCGAATGTTAGGCGAGCATCGCATCGAGAAGCTCCCGGTTGTCGACGCGAATGGCCGCCTGAAGGGACTCATCACGGTCAAAGACATTCACAAGCGCCGCGAATTCCCCGACGCCAACAAGGATCAGCATGGTCGCTTGCGCGTCGCCGCGGCGATCGGCGCCGGCGGCGACTATCTCGATCGTGCCAAAGCGCTTGTAGCCGCCGGCGTGGACGTCCTGGTCATCGATACCGCGCATGGGCACAGCGAGGGCGTACTGGAGGCCGTAGAGGTCGTTAGGCAGGGATTTCCCGACGTGGAGCTGGTGGCGGGCAATGTGGCGACACGCGAAGGGGCCGAGGCGCTCGTTGAGCGAGGCGTCGACGCTGTGAAAGTCGGCGTAGGTCCCGGTTCGATTTGCACAACGCGAGTTGTGACGGGCGTCGGCGTGCCGCAAGTGACGGCGATCCTGGAAGCGGTAGAAGGCTCCGGCGATGTGCCGGTCATCGCCGACGGCGGCATCAAGTACTCTGGCGACATCGTGAAAGCGCTTGCTGCAGGCGCGAGCAGCGTCATGATGGGCTCGATGCTCGCGGGAACGGAGGAGAGTCCTGGAGAGTCGTTCCTCCTCGAAGGTCGTCGTTTCAAGATGATCCGCGGGATGGGGTCGCTCTCCGCCATGCAGGATGGGAGCGCTGATCGCTATTTCCAGGAAGGGGAGATGTCGATCAAGAAGCTGGTGCCCGAGGGGATCGAAGGGCGCGTGCCGTATAAGGGACCCGTAGCCGACGTGCTCTTTCAGATGGTCGGCGGTTTGCGCTCAGGAATGGGATACCTTGGGTGCGGATCGATCGAAGAACTGCGCAGAGATCCGCAGTTTGTGCGCATAACAACGGCAGGTTTGCGCGAGTCGCATCCGCATGATGTGACAGTGACGCGGGAAGCGCCCAATTATTCACTCTAAGGAGCGTCAATGCCGTTAGGAGTTACGATCCTGCGGCGTCACAAGTACCCTAACGCGAGCGTTACGAGTCCACCCTGTCAGACGGGTAAACGCAGTTGACCAGTGACGCCGGCAGTACCGCGGACCCATAACGCGGCTGCGTTTCACTGCTCACGTTGCGGCAGTTCGTAGCACGTCAGAGCGCAGACAAGTCATTGACAAACGCCGGTTGTACGCCGACAATGGCCCCGGCTTGCTAGAGAGG
>JBFMFA010000451.1:0-3759 GCA_040753195.1 Gemmatimonadota bacterium
GTTCACGGTCTTTGACGATGAGCTGAATTTCGATAACGCATTCGGCGCAGGAGCGCGGCTTGGATTTTTCATCATCCGCTATCTCTCCGTCGAGGGCGATATCTCGATTCAGCAGACGCAATCGGACTTCGGCGAGGATATCACATATCGACCGATGCGATTCATGGTGCTCACGCATCTCCCACTCGGTGAGAAAGTCCGCCTGCACCTTGGCGGCGGCTACGCACAGTCCGTGTACGACGGACGGGAGTCGCCTAACGTCTACGAAGACGCCATCACGGCCATCGCCGGCCTGCGCTTCTGCACTGGTCAGCGTTGGGGACTGCGCTTCGATGCCGTGCCTACGTATCATCCCTCGCCTAACCAGCAACCGCTGAGCGGCACCTCCCTGCATTGGAGTGTGCGCGCCGGCCTGTCGTTCTACACGCGCGGCGGTTGCCTCGGTGAGCGTTTCGACTGGTCGCTCGCGCTGGCGCCGGCAACGTTCACGCTGCGCCGCGGTGCGTCGCAAAACCTGACGATGACGGGTACGGACATGAAGGGGCGTGCCGTCGTCGCGTCGCGGATGCGCAGCACCACATGCACCTCCAGCGATCCGAACGTCGCAACGGTGGACAACAATGGCCGCGTGACGGCTGTCCGCGCCGGAACCGCCACGATTACATGCACGAGCCTCGCGAGCGGGATCTCGCGTTCGGCGACGTCCACGGTCACCGTACCGTTCCCGACGTGGACGATATCGGTGAGCCCAACGACCGCGACGCGGGACACGGGTCAGACGGTGCAGCTCGCGGTCACGGCGCGCGACGAAGACAATGTTGACGTCTCGGCGGGGGCGACCTGGAGCTCGTCCAACGCGAACGTGGCCAGCGTCAGTGCCACCGGGCTCGTTAGGTGCGTCAGCGGCGGTAGCGCGACGATCACGGCCACGAAGTCGCAATACAACGAAACGAAGAGCGCGACGGCCCAGATCACGTGTAACCAGCCGGCGCCGCTGCCACCTCCGCAGGATCGCATGTTGATTTCGCTCGACACGATCTTCTTCGAGTTCGACCGGGCAGACATCCGCCCAGGCGGCCGTGAAGTGCTGAACCGCGTCATCCGGCTCCTGTCCGACAGTGCGGGCTGGCGTGTTTCGATCGAGGGACACACAGATAACTACGGCAGCGATGAGTACAACCAGCGCCTGTCAGATCGCCGCGCGCAGACGGTCTTGAATTACCTAACGCGCCGGCCTGGCAGCATCGATGCAAACCGCGTCCAGTGGCGCGGCTATGGCGAGCGTTGCCTGATCGTTCCGGAAGGCGACAAACAGCAGCAAGCGATCAACCGTCGCGTGGAAATCTGGCAGCTCGTCGTGACGTCTGGACCGCCGGAAGGGTGTAGGCCCCGGAGATAGGCGTTAGGTCATAGGTCATAGCTATTAGGGTGTCCCTCCTAATAGCTATGACCTAGCAACTAGAGACTATCCCGTCGCGATTGCACCCACGTGCGTACCTGTTCCTCGAGCACGCCGAGTGTGACCGTGCCGTTCGCGAGCACCGCGTCGTGGAAGCCGCGCACGTCGAAACGAGGGCCTAACGCTTGCTCCGCCTCGCCGCGCAAACGCCGGATTGTAAGCTCGCCCATCTTGTACGCGAGGGCCTGCCCCGGCCAGGCGATGTAACGGTCGGTCTCCGTGCGCACTTCGTGTAGCGACAGCGCCGTACGGTCCGCCATGTATTGCATCGCCTGATCGCGCGTCCAGCGCTGCCAGTGGAGTCCGGTGTCCACCACGAGTCGGCACGCGCGCCACATTTCGTACGTTAGGCGGCCGAAGTCAGCGTACGGGTCGCTATACATGCCGGCTTCGATGCCCAGCCGCTCAGAGTAGAGCCCCCAGCCCTCGCCGAACGCGTTGACGTAGGTGTAGCGACGGAATTCGGGGAGCCCCTCCAGCTCCTGCGTCAGCGAACGCTGGAGATGGTGACCCGGCACTGCTTCGTGCAGGGTGAGCGACGGGAGCACGTACAGCGGCCGGCTCGAGAGGTTGTACGTGTTGACCCAGTAGCGGCCCGGCTCCGGACTCTCGATCGGCGCATCCACATAGCGTCCACCCGTGTACTTCGGCGCGAGATGGTCCGGCACTTTTTCGACAGTGTACGGCTGTCGCGGCAATCGCCCAAACAACGCCGGCAGCTTTCCGTCCATTTTTTTCGCGATCCACGACGCGTACTGGATTAACTCGTCCGGTGTCTTGGCGTAGAAGCGCGGGTTTGTGCGCAGCATCGCGATGAAGGCTTTCAGATCGCCGCGAAAGCCCACGTTCTGCATGACTTGGCGCATCTCCGCCTCGATGCGGGCGACTTCGGAGAGGCCGATCGCGTGAATCGAATCCGGCGTGACATTCAGCGTCGTGTAGAAACGGACCTTGCGATAGTACAACGAGTCGCCGCCCGGGAGATCGCGCGCCGCCGTCGTTAGGCGCGCGGCCGGCCGGTACGTGTCGTTCATGAAGCTCAGAAACTCGCGATAGGCAGCGACCACAGAGTCCGCGATCGCACGACGGGCGGCGGTGCGCAGGCGTTCCTTCGCGCTGTCCGGCATCGCGGCCGGCAAAAGCGTGAGTGGGCGATAGAAGACGCTCGCTTGTGGGTCACTGACGATGTGCGTCGCGATCGTGACGTCATACCCCTCCAGCACGATCCGCGGCATCGTGTAGCCCTGGTCGATCCCGCGGCGCATGAGCGCGATGTACTCCCGGAAGTAGCGCGGCGTTTGGTTGAGCCGCGCGATGTAGCGCTCCACATCCTCCACCGTCTCCCGCGGCGCATACGTCGGCAGCTGCGCAAAGTCGATGTGAAAACCGTCGTCCGCGAGAATCGGAATGCGGTCTTCCTCGGCGTCGAGGGTGGCGAGCCAGTTGCCTAACCGGTCGCGCAGCATCGTGCGATTGATGCGGTCGCTCACTCCCAACCCGGCCGTATCGATGCCGTCGAGACGTTGCAGGTAGACGCGCAGGGTGTCGCGCCGTCGGGTCAGATCTTCTTCACGCATGCGCGGCAGGTCCGCGTCATAGCGCTTGTCCCCGGTGGTCGTTGCGAAGAGCGGATTCTCCCGCTTCTCGAACTCCCACGCGTCGCTGATCGCATTCGTGAGTGCCGAATCGCCACCTCCCGACGAAACGGTGCACGCGACGCAGACCAATGAGAGAACGCCGACGATCGGGATCGGACGCACGCGGGCTCCAGGTAAGGGCGGCACGACTATGAAGCGCGAACGTTACGCGCACAACCACTGGCGCACCGTTTCGACAGGCGTACGTTGATCGACGCCGCGCCTTAGACCTTAGACCTTAGACCTTAGACCTTGGACTTATGAAAGCCTACCTCACTGAATTCATTGGCGCCTTTTTTCTCGTCCTGACCATCGGCCTAACGTCGGTGAGCGGACTGGGGATGGCTCCGCTGGCGATTGGATCGGCGCTGATGGTGATGGTCTATATGGGTGGTCATATCTCCGGGGCGCACTACAACCCAGCCGTGACGCTCGCCATTTGCATGCGCGGCGCGTTACCGTGGAGCCAGTTCGCGCCGTATGTCGGAAGTCAGTTGTTAGGCGCTGTGGCTGCGGGCTTCGCCGTGTACGTAATCACCGGCATGCCGTTCGGGCCCGCGCCCTCTCTGGATGCCTCCAGCACCGCCAGCCTGCTCGCGGAAATCCTCTTTACGTTCGCGCTTGCCCTGGTCGTGCTGAACGTAGCCACCGCACCAAAAACGG
>JBFMFA010000452.1:0-3752 GCA_040753195.1 Gemmatimonadota bacterium
TGCGGACGTACACGCCAGTTCAGGGTCCAGGCGGTTCGAACGCCGTCACGCCGGGTTCGATCGGGAACCCGGATCTCAAGCCAGAGCGTGGAAAGGAGATCGAGCTTGGCTTCGAAGCCGGAATCTCCGATCGAGTGAGCGTGGACTTCACGTACTTCAACAAGAAGACTGAAGACCTCATCCTGAATCAGCCTGTTGCGCCTTCGAGCGGTTTCGCGGGAAGTCGACCCGTAAACCTGGGTCGCGTGAACAATCGCGGCATTGAGCTACTCACAACAGTGCAGGCCCTAACGAGGCCAAATTGGGATTGGGACATTACCGCCAGTGTAGCGACGAACAAAGACGAAGTGACGGATCTGGGCGGTCTGCCGAGCGTGATCACGACGTTCGGCCAGAATCACCGCGTTGGGCACGCGATCGGGACGTTCTGGTCGAAGCGGGTCGTTTCGGCTGATCGCGATACCGCTGGTCGCGCCATCAACGTGTTATGCGCGGACACTGCTGGACGTCCGGCGATCGCGTGTGCGCAGGCGCCGCTGATTCCTATCGGCACACCGACGCCAAAGCTCAGCGGTTCCATTTCAAACACTCTCACGGTGTTCAAGAACCTCCGGCTGTATGCGCTGGTGGACTTCAAACGCGGTCATCGCATCTGGAACCAGACGGAGTTGATTCGCTGCGGCGGTCTGGTTGGCAGGCCGTTGTGCGATGTGAACTACAATCCGCGCAACTACCCTGTGACGTACGTCGCGCAGGCCGTTGGCAACGCCTTGGCGCAGAGCCTCCAGGATGCGTATGTCCAGGACGCCTCGTGGACAAAGCTGCGCGAAGTGTCCGCCACATACACGCTGCCACGCGGTTGGATTCCGCGCACCTCCAATGCGACGCTCACGTTTGCGGCGCGCGAGTTGGCGTTGTGGTCGGACTACGGCGGAATCGATCCGGAAGTGAGTTCGGCGGGGACGGGGACGTTTACTTCACAGGATCAAGCGATTTTGCCGGCGCTCACGCGGTACACGCTCACCCTCAACGTGAGGTTCTAAGCCATGCGTAACCATTTTGTCGGCGCCGCGGGGCTGGCACTGACACTCACGTTAGGCGCCTGCGACGAAATTACTACCTTGAAGCAGGAGAATCCGGGGCAGTTGTCAGGTAGCACGCTGTTCGTTCCTGGCAATGCGCAGCTGCTCGTAAACGGCGTGATCGCGGACTTTGAGTGTGCATTCGCGCGGTATGTCGTTGGAAGCGGTTTGCTGGTGGACGAGCTCATCACGGCGATCGCCAGCGGCGACAACTACGACTACGAGCGAAGGACGATACAGTCGAATCGCGCATACGGAACCAACGGCTGCGGCGGCACGAACCAGCAGCCGGGGATCTATACGACGCTCTCGACAGCGCGCGGTGTCGCCGATACGACGCTCGCACGTCTTGAGGAATGGACGGACAACGAAGTTCTGAACCGCACGCGCCTTATTGGACAAACCGCGACATACGCCGGTTTCAGCCTTGTCTTGTTAGGCGAAGGGATGTGTTCGGCGGCGATCAACCTGGGTCCGGAAATCCAGCCGCCGGAGTTGTTTAACGAAGCCAAGTTGCGTTTCGACAAAGCGATAACCGCCGCGACGACGGCGAATGACGCCGCAACGTTGAATCTCGCGCTGGTTGGACGCGCGCGCACGTTGCAGAACCTGAATCAACTGGCTGCCGCGGCGACGGATGCGGCGCGGGTGCCCGCGACGTTCGTAGCGAACATGACGACGGATGCGACGAACCAGCGCCGCCAGAACTTCGTCTTCGTGCATTCGCAGCAGAACCGGCACTCGTCGGTCGATCCTTCGTTCCGCAACGTATTGTTAGGCACGACGCCCGATCCGCGTGTTCTGACGACGAATCTTGGCGTGAACGGCACGGCGCCCGGCGTCGCGATGTGGGCGGCCACGAAGTACCCGGCGCTTACCACGGGGATTCCGATCGCGAAGTACGCCGAGGCGCAGCTGATCATCGCGGAAGCGCGCGTCGCGGCGGGCGATATATCCGGAGCCGTGACGGCGATTAACGCCGCGCGCAACACACGCGCAGGAATGCCCGCCTATGACGCGGCCGGAAAAACAGCGGCGCAAGTGCGCACCGACATCATCGAAGAGCGCCGCCGCGAGCTTTTCCTCGAGGGTCACCGGTTAGGCGACATTCGCAGATATCAGTTGCCGCTCAATCCGGCGCCGGGAGCGGCCTACACTACTGGTGGTGGAACATACGGGTCGCAGAACTGCTTCCTGCTACCCGACGTCGAGCGCATCAACAACCCGAACATCGGCTCATGAGTTTTTGGACCATAACACGAGCGCGCTGCGTACGCGGCGCGCTCGCGCTGTCTTTCTGCAGTGCCGCCGCCGTAGGCGCGCAATCACCCGCTGTGAAGGCGGAGCCAGACATGGCCGCCTTCGACCGATACGTCGCGCAAGGCGTGCGTGACTGGCGTGCGGCGGGCCTCGCCATCGCCGTCGTGCACGGAGACTCGGTGGTGCTGGCGAAAGGGTATGGCCTGCTGGATGTCTCCAAGGCGGATCGCGTCACCGAGCACACACGTTTCGCGATCGGTTCGACCACGAAAGCGATGACGACTGTGGCGTTAGGCATGCTGGTAGACGAGGGGAAGCTGCGGTTTGACGACCGCGTGATCGATCTTCTTCCCGATTTTCGCCTGTACGATCCATACGCCACCCGCGAGCTGACCGTGCGTGACCTGTTGACGCACCGCAGCGGCCTGGCCAGCACCGACCTGATGTGGTTGCGCGCTGACCTTTCGCCGGAGGAGATGATCCGGCGCCTCCGTCACGTGCGGCCCGCGTCGTCCTTCCGTTCGCAGTGGGATTACCAGAATAACGTGTACGCCATTGCGGGCACGATCGTCGCCAAGGTCTCCGGCATGCCGTGGGAAGAGTTCGTACGCACGCGCATCTTCCAACCGTTAGGCATGACCGAGAGCGTTCCGCTCGTATCCGAAGTCATTGACGCGCCGAATGTGGCTACACCGCACGACATCATCCGCGACACGCTGCGACAGGTGCCCATTCGCACGACGGATCCGGTCGCATCCGCCGGATCGGTGTACTCCAGCGTGAGCGATATGGCGAAGTGGATGCGCTTTATCCTGGACAGCGGCCGAGTGGGCAACAGGCGTTTGCTCACGCCCACGACGTTCAGCGAAATGGTGACGCCGCAGATCCGCGTGCCGCTGGGACTATACCCCGCGTTGCGGCTCGCTCGTCCACACGGCTTCAGCTACGCGTTAGGCTGGTTCGTGCAGGATTATCAGGGCGACGTCGTGTGGATGCACACGGGCAGCATCAACGGCATGAGCGCGATCGTTGGACTGCTGCCGGATCGGCGCGTGGGAGTCGTGGTGCTCGCCAACCTCGATCACGTGGAGCTGCGCCACGCGCTGATGTACAAAGTGTTCGATATGTACGGCGGGAATGCAGCGCGTGATTGGAGTAGCGAGTTGCGCACCCTGTTTGCGCGCGGCGGTGCTGCAGCGGGTGCGAGAGCACCAGGTCCGGAGCCGAAACTATCGTTGCCTCTGGAGCGCTACGCCGGCACCTACGTCGATTCGGCGTACGGCGACATCGTCGTAACGCACGCGAATGGGGCACTCAGGGCGCGCTTCGGCAAACAAGATATTGGTCTGCTGCAGCCGTGGGGGTTCGAGTCGTTCCAGTCGCCGGGGCCGCCGCCGCAGGAACAACGCG
>JBFMFA010000453.1:0-3751 GCA_040753195.1 Gemmatimonadota bacterium
TGCGGTTACTGCCAATCAGGGCAGATCATGACGGCGGCGGCCTTCCTCGCATCGAACAAAGCGCCGACGGACGCCGAGATCGACAACGCCATGGATGGGCTGATCTGCCGTTGCGGGACGTACGACCGAATTCGCCGCGCGATTCATCGCGCCGCCAAGGAGGTCTAATCATGACACAGACCAAGGTCGATCGCCGAGAGTTCATCAAGGTCAGCGCGCTGGCTGGTGGCGGGATGTTGATCGCCATCTACGCGCCTACCGCCAGGGCTGCAGCAGCCGACGCTGCTCCATTCCAACCGAATGCGTTTGTGCGCATCGATCCCACCGGCGAAATCACGATTACCGTTGGGCGTGCCGACATGGGCCAAGGCGTGCGAACGGCGCTGCCGATGATCGTCGCCGAGGAGCTTGACGCGGATTGGAGCCAGGTGCGCATCACGCAGGCCGACGCGCACCCGAATCGCTACGGTCGCATGATGACAGTCGGCAGCACGAGCGTGCGCAACGGTGCCTGGATGCCGCTGCGACAGGCCGGCGCAGCAGCGCGGGAGATGTTGCTGGCTGCCGCCGCTGCGCGCTGGAGCGTCAGCGCTTCGGAGCTACGCGCCGAGAAGAGCCGTGTTTACCACGACGCCTCACGCCGCTCGGCGACGTATGGCGAGTTGGCTGAAGCTGCCGCGTCGATCGCCGTCCCAGCGCAGCCGAAGCTGAAGGATCCGAGTAAGTTCACGATCATCGGTACCAGCCCGCCGCAGCTCGACACGCCGGAAAAAGTGAGTGGCAAGGCGAAATACGGCATCGACGCGCGGCCCCCCGGCATGTTATTCGCCACTGTCGTGCATCCGCCGGTTTTCGGCAGCCGCGTCAAGTCCTTCGATGCGAGCAAAGCCAAGGCGGTGTCTGGCGTTAGGCATGTCCTGCAGATTTCGTCAGGCGTGGCGGTCGTCGCCGAGCATACGTGGGCGGCGATTAAAGGGGCCCAGGCCCTAACGATCGAATACGAAAACACGAGCTTCGCGATGAGCAGTCCCGACATCTTCCGCAGCTTCTCGGAGCTCGCGGACCAACCAGGCGCGGAGGCGCGCAAAGAAGGGGATGCGGCCGCGGGGCTGTCGCGCGCAGCACAGCGCGTGAAGTCCACCTACGAGGCGCCCTATCTCGCGCACGCGACAATGGAGCCGATGAACTGTACGGCGCACGTACAGCCGGATCGTGTCGAAATCTGGGCGCCGACGCAGAACCCGCAGGGCACCCAGCAGACCGCTGCGCGTCTCACCGGTGTGCCGCTCGACAAAGTCACTGTGCACGTCCAGTTGTTAGGCTGCGGCTGGGGACGTCGCAGTCGCACAGATTTTGTCGAAGACGCCGTCGAAACAGCGAAAGCTGTTGGCGCCCCCGTCCAGGTGCTCTGGACGCGGGAAGAGGACATGCAGCACGACTTCTACCGTCCTGCGGCGCACGTTAGGCTCGAAGGTGGTCTTGATCAGTCGGGGAAGCTCACGGGGATGACGGTGCGCGTGGCCGCGCAGCCGATCAGCGGTGGGGGGAACATCGATGGTCCCGCCGTGGCGTCCATTGCCGATACGCCATACACGATCGCGAACTATCTGGTCGAATATTGCCGCGCGACGAACGAAGTCCCGGTGGGGTACTGGCGGTCAGTTGGCCCGTCGCAGAACACGTTCATCTTCGAGAGCTTCATCGATGAGCTGGCGCACGCGGCGAAGCGTGATCCGGTTGAGTTCCGGCGCGAGCTGCTCGTGAACGACAAGCGCATGCTGAACGTGCTGAATGTTGCCGCCGAGCGCTCGAAGTGGGGATCGCCGCTGCCGGCGGGGCGTGCGCGCGGGATTGCGCTGGTGGATGACAAGGGCGGGCGGGTGGCGGAGGTTGCCGAAGTTTCCCTAACGGGTGGGAAGATCAAAGTTCACAAAGTCACACTCGTGGCGGACTGCGGGCAGATCATCCACTCGGGAATCGTCAATGCGCAGATGAGCGGGTCAGTGGTTGCCGGATTAGGCGCGGCGCTGTACGGCGAGATCACGATCGAGAAAGGGCGGGTGAAGCAAACGAACTTCCGCGACTATCCGATGTTGCGGATCGACGAGATGCCTGAAATCGACGTGCATGTGATCAAGAGTTCAGAGGAGCCCGGCGGTGTGGGTGAGCCCGGCGTTCCTCCAATCGCAGCGGCCGTAGCGAACGCGTTGTTCACGTTGACAGGCGTGCGGGCGAAACGACTGCCGCTCCGCGCGAGTGATTTCACACCGGTGGGCACTCGTTAGGACGAGACTCTGCCTCGTTAGGACCCCGTTCGGTAACGCATGGATGGGGTCCCTCGGCTCACGCGTTCCGCCACCGACGAAACTGCGATGAACGGATGAACGGAAACAGCAGATACTGCGTCTAGAACAACTTGCAGTGCCTTCGGTTGTTTTATCCGTTCAATCCGTCGTTCCCGTTCATCGTTCTACTGTTTGTTGTCCATCGCCGCGAAACGCCAAAGTCGTCAGTGGCGAGGCATCGAGGCCCGGCACATTCTGCCGCGTGGCTCGTAGGTACGAACCTGCCTGTCCTATGAACCCAGGGCAGTGTACACCCATACCATGACGATGCGCGCGACACCCGTTGGGGCGGCGGCACTCACAGAGATCGATCTGCGCGCCGAACTCGCGCGAGTTCATCTCGAGTCGCACGCGTGGGCGGTGCGCTGCTGTCGCCGTGACGCGAGTGAGGCCGGTGACGTGCTGCATCGTTCGTACATGAAAGTGTTGGACGGGACGGCGCGCTACGAAGGACGCTCGACGTTCAAAACGTGGTTCTTCGGCGTGGTACGACACACCGCGCGAGAACACGCCAGGCAAGGGTGGTTGCGACTCGCACGGCTGGAGCGCTGGTGGCAGCAACGCGAGCCTAACGAGGAGCCCACCAGCGACGACGAACGGGTGGGGCGCCTCCGCACTGTGTTGACGAGTCTCTCACGACGGCAACAAGAGGTCCTGCATCTCGTGTTTTATCAAAATCTCTCGATCAACGAAGCAGCTGATGTGCTGGACATGCCCGTAGGGACCGCGCGCACGCACTACGAGCGCGGCAAGGCCCGTCTGCGCGCGCTGCTCGAACGTGAGGGAGTCCGCTGATGACTGACCAGGATCGCGATCTTGCGCGGCACTTCCAGGAAGAACGCGTGCGTGACGAGCGCCGCGCACCGTCGTTTGCGAGCGTGCTCGCTGGGTCATCGCCGCGCCCGCATCGAACGGTGAGGTGGCCCGTGTTCGCGACCAGCGTAGCTCTCGTGGCGCTTGTCGCGGTCTGGCGCCTAACGAGCGCTCCCGCTGTACCGTTTGAGCTTCGTGCCGGCGACTTGCGCGTGCCGACCGACTATTTGCTGGACTTCGCGACGTTTCCGCGAGCCGGCGACATCCCCCCGATTGGCAGCGTCGATTGGTTTCCACTCAATGACGCCGCGCCAACCGTAGAAACAAGGAGACAACAGTGAAAACATGGATGGCAGTTGCCGTTGCTGCGTTCCTCGCCCCGACGATTCCCGTCGCGGCGCAAAAGCCGGCGCAGCCGGACGCTTTTGCCGAAGCGCTATTTGACCCACAGCTCGTGCTCACCCACGCGCAGGCGATCGGCCTAACGGCCGCTCAACGGCGCTCGATCTTCGATCTCCTGAAGACGACACAGACCGAACTGGCGCCGCTTCAAGTCGAAATGACGGAGCCTGCGCTCGAACTCGTCGAGCTGC
>JBFMFA010000454.1:0-3749 GCA_040753195.1 Gemmatimonadota bacterium
TTTTGTGTGACAAGTGTCTCAGCACTCTAACAATGTCAGGCGCTACCGACAAACGACGGGTTGAGGCAATGACGACGCGCGTCGTTTGCCTGACGATTATGCGTTGGGCACTTGACTGAGGCGCGATCGCACCACGGCTTCCGCCTCGATTTCGAAACGGTTCGACGCGTAGCCCCGAACCAGCGACTCCCAGACATAACGCAGGGCGAACCAGCGGACGCTGCGCCACTGCCTGACGTGGGCCAACTCGTGCAGCAGAAGTCGCGGCGTTAGGTGGGCATCAGGCGCCAACCAGACCGTATGCCCGAGGGTTATACCGGCTACGGAGCGTATGCCCAGAAACCAGCCCCCGACCAGCGGCGGAAGCCCCCCGCGACGGTAGCGTGCGTGCGCCAGCTCAGGGTATTCACTGATCAGCCTGTCATCCAGCTGCAGCGGCTCGCCGCCTATCGCCTTCGGAAATAGCGCCATCGTTCGCCGTTCGCTTCTACCGTTAGGCGCGCGCGTTCGAAACGCACCACGACATGGCCGTCCCGTTCACTGCGCAGAACGTGCGCACCCCTGCTCTCCAACGAGCGCAAAACTTCGGGGGACGGGTGCCCATAGGTGTTTCCCTCACCCACGGAAACTAAAGCCACACGCGGCCGAACCACATCCAAAAACGACGGCGTGGAGCTGGTCTCACTCCCGTGGTGGCCGACCTTGAGCACGTCGGACTTGAGATTCGGACCGTAGTGATCCAGCAGCCAGCGCTCTTCTCCCGACTCCGCGTCTCCGGTCAGGATGGTTCGCCAGCCAGCAGCCTCGATGCGCGCCACCACGCTCGCCTCGTTAGGGTCACCCAGCGCGACCGCCCACGCAGAATCCGGCGCTAACATGCGAACGGTCGCTCCGGGAACAACCAGCGTATCACCGGGCCGGATGCGCCACCAGCGGGCCTCGTAACGCTGCGCCGCGACGAGCGCATCGCGGTAACTGCCGCTCGCTGTCACGTAGCCGCCGTCGATCAACAGCGCCGGACGCGCGCGTTTGATTAGCGTCGCGGCACCACCGACATGATCATCGTGCGGATGCGAGAGGACGAGCGCGCGCACCTCACCGCCCCGTCGCTTGAGATAGGGGAGCACGAAACGCTCGGCGGCATCGCCGCTGCGCCAGGAATCCCCCGTATCGAACACGACCCACGAGCCATCACTCGCGCGTAGCGCGAGCGCGTCTCCCTGCCCTACATCGATCATGTGCAGCTCAACCGGGCGAGTACCGGGAAGGAGGGGTCGCCACGCCAGCACCACGGCGGCGCCTAACGTGATGGCAAAGGCATGCGTCGCAACGCGGCTCAGGGCGGCGACGAGCAGCGCGATGCATGCGACGGTGAGCGCTGCGCCACCGAGCGGGGTAAATCCCAGTTCCAGCGTCGCGTGCGGAATGCGCGCAAACCACGCAGCGCCGATTGAAAAGGCGTCCAGGAGTACGCTCGCGCCATCAGCGAACAGCTGCGCAACGGAATGCAGCGGCGCAATGGCGAGCGAGAGAAACAGGGCCGGCTGCAGCAGGGTCATGATCGGTGACATGACGATGTTGCTCGCCGGCGCAATGAGACTCGTGCGGCCGAACGCGTAGGCCGAGATCGGCAAGGTCGCCACGCAGGCGAGCGTGGTGGTCAACGTGTTCGCGGCGAGGCTGCGCTTCCAGCCCGTTAGGCTCGGCGGAATCCAGCGATTCCCCGCGCTCCCGGCGGCCACGAGCCCCACGATCCCTGCCATGCTCAGTTGATACCCGAGGTCGCGCACGGTGTCCGGCGTGACGAGCGGCAGGAGGCCTCCGAGCGCAACGACGGCCCATGGAGACGTCGGGCGCTGCATAACGCGTCCGACGGAACCGGCACCGAGCATCACGGCGGCGCGAATCGCGGGCGCCGGTGCTCCGATCATGGCGACGTACGCCGCCGTCAGGCCTAACGCGCCCAGCGCCACAACGCGGACGGGAAGTCGCAGCACCGCGAAGAGCAGCTCGATCGCCGCGAAGATGATCGCCACGTGCAGTCCCGAAACGGACAGCATGTGGATGAGTCCCGAATCGGCGAAGGCGTCACGGACCGGGCGTTCGATGTCGCGTTGCTCGGCGATGAGCAACGCACGCACCAGGGCGCGATGCTTTGGGTACAGGGCGTCGATGTCGTTGCCGACGCGTGTGCGCGCTCGTTCGAGCAGCGTCGGACCGCTGATCTCACGCACGTCGCTATCGCGCAGCTGCACGCGGTCACCTTGCCGGAAAAACTCTCCCAGTGCCCGCACGCGACTCCCTGGTCGCGCCTGGCCACTGGCGACCTGTACGCTGACGCGCGTGGAACACCCTTCGCCGATCCAGCGCCCGCGCCACCACTTCCCGGCGGGGTCGCCTTCGAGATCGACCATCCATTCGCGCTGCTCGGCTACGCGCGTTAGGCAGCGCGCATCATCCCTGCGCGCCGCATGCGCCCAGATCAGTGCGGCCGCACCGATGACGATCAGTAGAGCCGTGTCTGTCGCTCGCCACCAGGCGGCCAGCGCCACCCCCACGACGCACGGGCCGAGGGCCCACAACGCAAAACCGCCGAACCCTGTGAGGAGCCCGGCGGCGAAAACAACATAAACAAGAGCGATTGTTGGCATTGTAGTCGTTAGGTCATAGCGATTAGTCCATAGGCGATGACCTAACGACCGGAGACTATGACCTAGGCATGCATTGGATTTTTGGCCACGCGCTTCATTGCGTCGAGCACAACGACGGCGACTTCCGCGCGAGCCTGTTCGAGCGTCAGCGCCACGCGCGTGACGGCGGAACCAACCGTCGTCCCCACATAGCGAGGCCTAAGATGATTCATCGTGTGCCGGATCACGTCATCCTTACATTGCGGACAGGCACAATACCCCGCTTCGCGCTCTCGCACCTGCTGATAGACCTCACGAACAACTTCTTCGATCGCGTTGATCATCCGGTTATCCGGCCATAGGCAACGATACCCGCTCCGTCACAGGGGCGCCCAGGAAGGTCGATCCGGTCGTTCCCGTCAACTCGACGGTGAGATACCGACCGATCATCGTCTCGTCACCCGGAATCAGCACGGTTTTGTGATCTCGCGTACGCGATTGCAGCAACTCACCGCGCTTTGCCGACTTCTCGACGAGAACCTCACGGCGCTGCCCGAGCAGCGTCAAATTGCGCTCGCGGGCAACAGAGCGTACCACACCGATTAGACGCGCCAGGCGGCTCGAGGCCACAGGCTCTTCAATGGTATCGGCCGCTGGCAGGCGCGTCGCCGGCGTTCCTTCACGAGGAGAGAACTTAAACGTGAAGGCGTCGTCGAATCCAACCTCCCGCACTGCCGTCACCGTTTCGTCGAAGTCCGCTTCTGTTTCACCGGGGAAGCCGACGATGATATCCGTCGTTAGGGAGATGTTCGGAATCGCCTGCCGCAAACGCGCGACGGTCTCCATGTATTGCTCGCGCGAATAGCGCCGCAGCATGCGTTTGAGCACCCGCGTCGAGCCGCTCTGCATCGGCAAATGCACATGTTCGCACACTGCCGGCACCTCGGCCATCGCTGCGATCACACGCTCCGAAAAATCGTTAGGGTGCGGTGAGGTGAATCGTACGCGGCGCACCCCGCTCACGGCGCCGACGGCGCGCAGCAGGTCGCCGAAATCGTGCTCGCCATCGTTGTACGAATTCACAGTCTGGCCGAGGAGCGTGACCTCACCGATGCCATC
>JBFMFA010000455.1:0-3748 GCA_040753195.1 Gemmatimonadota bacterium
CGGTCGCGCGCTCGTTAGGCGTCACTCAGAAAGAAAGGCGGAGCCCCAGCGAGCCGTACGCATGCGCCTTGTCGGCGGGCGAGGTACCAAACTGGTTGTATGTCTCGATGCTGCCGCCCCGCACGTAGCCGATCTCCGCGGCCAGTTTGACCACAGCAAGATTCACCGCGATGTCCGCGAAGACGTTGTCGCGATCGAGCTGCTGGCTCGCGGCAATATTGCTCGATTGAAAGGCTACCCCTGCCACGGTGACCTCCACGTCGGCGGTCGCCGCCGTCGTGTAGCGATCGCGGCCCGCCCCCACGACGAACGTAACCGGACTGAACGTTTTCTGCAGCATGACGCGCCATGCTTGCGACTCCACGCCGATCGATCGGACAGAAAGCCGATCGTTGTTTACCGTCGCGTCCACGTCGATCTGTGGCAACTCTCTCCGCAAATAACTCACCCCGAGACCCGGCGTCGCTCCGTTTTCCTGAATGATGCCGACTCGTCCGCCAAAGCCGAGCTTGAGCGATCCGTCCGTGGCGGAAATGCTCACGTTCTCCTCGGTCAAGTCGGGCACGTACGAGAGGTTGGCCACGGCGTCGACCGCCAGGATCTTCAACCCGCCTGCCAGGCGCACTCCCGGGAATATTCCGAGCGCTGCATCGACGGTGGGAAATGGCACTGCCTGCTCGTCGGCTTCGTACGAGGTCTGCGTGGCGCCTAACGGGCTTGGCGTCACCTGATCGACGCGCGGTACGCGCCCTGGAATTACGTTGGCGCGCACTCCGACGGAAAACTTCCCGATCGCGCCGAAAGCCGTCCCCTGGCCCATCGTCGCGCTGCCACCAGTGAGCGCAATGCCTAACTGCGGCGCCACGAACTCGAACGTGTCCAGCGCTTTTTGACAGGCATCCTGCGTCGCGCGCTGCTGCACCGTACCGGCGGAGCACTGCGGATCGATCCCTTGCCCAAAGAGCGGCATGGCCGAAAAGGCGATGCCGGTGATGGCTACTCGTAAATGCATGACGCTACCCGTGGTCGAGGTGGACGTGTCCCGACCCGGTGCTGGTGTGACCGATTCGCCACGCTGCGATTCCCACGGCGTTGGCGCTTGTGATCACGTCCTCTGCAACCGACTCGGAACAGACGGCGATCATCCCAATGCCCATGTTGAAGGCACGGAACATCTCGTCACGGGGCACTCGCCCCGCCTCCTCTAGGACGCGAAAGAGTGGGGGAAGGTCCCAGCGATCGACGAGGACGGTGGCGTCGATGTCCGCGGGGAGCACGCGGTTGAGGTTCCCGGGGATGCCGCCGCCGGTTATGTGAGCCAGCGCATGGATTTTTTGTAGCACAGGTCGCAAGGCAGCCAGATACGACCGGTGTACGCGCAACAGCACGTCGCCGACCGTGCCGTCTTCTTCGGGGAACGGATCGTCGGTCTCCAGGCGCAGGCGTTCGGCGACGATGCGTCGGGCGAGCGAATAGCCGTTTGTGTGCAGCCCATGACTCGCCAGTCCCACGAGCACGGCGCCCTGCCTAACGCGATCCTTGCCTAACACGTTTCCTTCGTCGACGCTGCCGACGATGAAACCGGCGAGATCATAGTCCGGCGGTGTATAGATCCCCGGGAGCTGCGCCGTCTCACCGCCCAGCAGCGCGCAGCCGTTCTCGCGGCAACCGGCCGCGACGCCGGCGACGATGGCCTCGAGAACCGCCGCATCGAGCGCACCGAACGCCACATAGTCGAGAAAAAAGAGCGGCGTGGCACCCTGCGCGAGAATGTCATTCACGCAGTGGTTCACGAGATCATGCCCGACCGTGTCGTGTTTGTTGGCCGCGATGGCGACTTTGATTTTCGTGCCGACACCGTCCGCGCTCGCCACGAGCACCTGACTGCTGCCCGGAGCGCGAAACAGTCCGCCGAACGTCCCGAACTCGCCTAACGTACCAGCTGTGCGCGTCGAGTCGACCAGCTTCTTGAGCCGTTCCTTGGCGCTATCCCCCGCCGTGATGTCGACGCCCGCCGTGCGGTAGTCCAGCGGCGCGGTCATGCGCTCTCTGGCAAGTCGGACTCGAATGCCACCAGGCGACCGAAGGCGCCCAGCCGCTTGGCGATGTCATGACGCTCGATCTCGAGCAGACGGTCGATCGAGAACCGTTCGACTGCGAAAGAGCCCATCGTCGAGCCGTAGACCACGGCGCGGCGCAGATGCGCTTCGTCGAGCCTCCCCGTTTTCGCCAGGTAGCCGATGAATCCGCCCGCGAAGGAATCACCCGCGCCTGTCGGATCGAAGACGTCTTCCAGCGGATACGCCGGCGCGAAGAAGATCGACTCCGGGGTGAACATGAATGCGCCGTGCTCGCCCTTCTTGATGACGACGTGCTTGGGGCCGCGATCCATGATCCAGCGCGCCGCCCTAACGAGATTCGCCTGCTCGGTCAGCTGCCGGGCTTCGGCGTCGTTCAGGAGCAGGATGTCGACGTATTTTAGCAGTTGCAGCAAGTCGCTGCGACGGCTTTCGATCCAAAAATTCATCGTGTCGCACGCCACCAGCTTCGGTTTCTCGACCTGGCTCAAGACGTCGAGCTGCAGACGCGGGTCGATGTTGGCGAGGAAGACGTACGGCGTTTGGCGAAACTGCTGCGGGATCTTGGGCCTGAAATGCGAGAAGACGCCAAGACGCGTCTCCAGCGTCTCGGCGCTATTGAGATCGTGGCGATAGCGGCCGCGCCAGCGGAAGGATTCGCCGTCGGTGCGCTCCACGCCCGCGATGTCGACACCGCGGTTCGCCAGAGCTTTGAGGCGGTCGAATGGATAGTCATTCCCGACGACGCCGACGAGTCGCACGTGCGTGAAGTGCGCGGCGGACGCCGCGAAGAACGTCCCGGACCCGCCTAACGCTTCCTCGGCTTTTCCGAACGGTGTTTCGACGGAATCGAGCGCGACGGATCCAACGACGAGCACGGTCATTTACATACGCTCCGGTGCAGTAATGCCGAGTATGGCCAACCCGTTGCGCAGGACGACGCGCGCCGCGGCAGCAAGGACGAGCCGCGCATCGCGAATGGCAGCCTCCTCGCCTAACACGTGATGCTTGTGGTACCAGTGGTGCACGAGTCGCGCGGTCTCCAGCAGATATGCGGCAATGCGATTCGGCTCCAGGGCTTGTGCGGCCCCAGCCACCATCTTCGGGAAGTCGAGCAACGCCTTGATCAGCTCACGCTCGGCGTCTTCCCGCAAGAGCGAGAGGTCAGGTGTCCCGCTCAGCACTGTTGCCGGATCGATCTCACCGACGCGGAATATGCCGCTCATGCGCGCGTGCGCCATCTGGATGTAGTAGACCGGGTTCTCCTCGGACTGTGATCGCGCGAGGTCGACGTCGAAAACCAGCTGCGAGTCGGCTTTGCGCATGAGGAAGAAGTAGCGCACCGCGTCGCGGCCGACCTCATCGACGAGATCGCGCACGGTGACGTAGCTCCCGGCGCGCTTGGAGATCTTCACCTCTTCGCCACTGCGCATGACGGTGACCATCTGGTGCAGCTCGTACTCCGGATATCCTTTGGGGATATCCATGCCTAACGCTTGCAGGCCGGCGCGCACGCGCGTGACCGTGCTATGATGGTCGGCGCCTTGCACGTTGATGGCACGATGGAAGCCGCGTTCCCACTTCGTGATGTGATAGGCAACATCGGGGACGAAGTAGGTGTAGGTGCCGTCGGACTTGCGCATCACGCGGTCCTTGTCGTCGCCGTAGTC
>JBFMFA010000456.1:0-3748 GCA_040753195.1 Gemmatimonadota bacterium
GGCGCTCCATAAGCCAATGCGGCGTGGAAGCGCAGCAGGATCGCGTGGCGCTGCGGGAGCTGCTGCGGTGGCTGGTGGAGGAGTCATAGAGGCGGCAATGGACAGGTGTGCCGTGCAGGGCGCAAGGGGCGATAGTAAGGGGCGAGGCGGAAGGCGGAAGGCGGAAGGGACACGCGATGGCGCACGCTCCACCTTTCTTACGCCTTGCGCCTTACGCCTTGCGCCTCCAATTGGCGATCATTCCTCTTCACTTTTCTTGTCATTGTGAAGTCTTTGATTTTTTGGAGTGCCACGGCGCTCCTTGTCTTCGGCGAGTTGATGATTCTACGCGCGTGGTGGGCCGGGCGAACGCCGGCGGTCGATCCAACGCCGCGGCGCCGCTTCAGCGAGTTTGCCTGGATCGCACTCCCGGTCTTTGTGCTCGGCGTGACGCTTGTCGCGACGTGGCGCGCGCAGCAGGCGCCTAACCAGCCCGCGGCTATGCACTCGGAGCACGCGTCATGACGGCTCTGCGACGACTGGCCTGGATCGCGCTCGTTCTCGCGTTCGGCCAAATCGTCTTTGGCGCGATCGTGCGCATCACCGGTTCGGGCATGGGCTGCGGCGACCACTGGCCGCAATGCTCGGGGTACTGGATCCCACCGCTCGAACGGCCGGATCTCATCATCGAGGTCACGCATCGCTACATCGCCGCCGCGCTGACCGTCGTGATCGTGTGGTTGAGCGCGGTCGCGTTCGTTAGGCGACGCCTCGCCGGCGTCGGCGGTCCGGGTGGTGTCGCTCGCGCGACATTCCTTGCCGCCGCGCTGGTGGTCGCCGCCGCCCTGTTCGGAGCCGCCACCGTCAAGCTCGAGCTGGCGAACAAAGCCGTGATCGTGACGCACCTTGCGATCGCGATGACGCTGCTCGCCGTGCTCGTCGTCGCCATCCAACGCACCTACGAGACAGGCACCACGTCGCCACCGGTATCGCTGACGACGCTGCGCTCCGGATATGCCGCGCTTGCGCTGACATTTCTCGCGCTCGTGCTCGGCGCCCTGACGGCACACCTACCCGGCGCCAACGTCGCGTGCGGCGGTTTCCCGCTGTGCAACGGGTCCTGGGTACCAACCGCCGCCGTGCAGCACGTGCAGTATACACACCGGCTCGTGGCGTTCGTTCTGCTGATGCACATGATCGGCTTCAGTATCGGCGTTAGGCGAAGAGCCGAAAGGTCGCTGTACCTGCCGACGGCGCTCACGTTCGCTGCCATCATCGCGCAGATCGTGATCGCGGCCTTCCTCGTCGAGCGGAACCTGCCGTTGATCCTGCGCTCGCTGCACGAGGCGGTGGGGACGCTGATCTGGCTCTTCGCCGTGTGGACGGTGGTGAGCGCGCGACGCCTGGCATTGCACGCGGCCAGGGCCCTTCGTCTCGCGGGGCTGACACCCGCGGCGGAGGGAAAAGCGTGACGCACGCGACCGTGAGCGCGGCAGCGACGCCCGCCGGCGTGCGTGACTTCGTGTCGCTCACCAAGCCGCGGATCATCTCGCTGCTCCTGGTCACCACGGTGGCACCGATGTTCGTGGCGGGCACGCCGAGCTGGCTGACGGTGTTGATCGTATCGTTAGGCGGTTATCTCATGGCCGGCGGCGCAAACGCCGTCAACATGTACCTTGACCGCGACATCGACCAAACGATGGCGCGCACGCGCTTGCGTCCCATTCCGAGCGGCCGTCTGGCGCCAGCGGCCGTGCTGTCGTTCGGCGTTGCGCTGGCAGCCGCGGCAACGTGGCTCCTGGCGGCGTTCGTGAACGTGCTTACGGCGGCGCTTGCTCTGGCCGGTTTTTATTCGTACGTCTTTGTGTACACGCGCTGGCTGAAGCGCTCGACGCCGCAGAACATCGTGATCGGCGGCGCCGCGGGAGCTATTCCGCCGCTCGTCGGCTGGGCGGCTGTGACGGGGACGCTGGATCTCACCGCGTGGTTCCTCTTCCTGATTGTGTTTTATTGGACGCCACCGCACTTCTGGGCGCTGGCGCTGCTCAAACAGCGGGACTACGCGCGCGCCGGCGTGCCGATGGCGCCTAACGTGTGGGGCGAGCGTGAGACGAAGGACGAAATGCTGTGGTATACGTGCATCCTCCTCGCGCTGACGCTGCTCCCGGTCGCGTTCGGCGCCTTCAGCTGGATCTATCTGTTCTCCACTCTAGCGCTGGACGCGCTCTTGCTGCATGGTGTTTGGCGTGTGCGCCGCGAGACGGAGTGGACGCAGCCGGCGTGGAGACTGTACAAGTTTTCTCTGCTGTATCTCGCGCTCCTGTTCGCGGCGATGGTCATCGACCGGAGGATTCCGTTATGATCTCGCCAGCCCTCAATCGCCTAACGATTCGCCGGCACCACGACCATTCGGCGCACGGCCACACCCACGCCCACAGCAAGCTCGAACATCACGATGCCACCCATGAGTTCCTGACGCTGCAGATCGCCGGCGGCCAGGGTGAACCCGAGCGTCTGCTCCTGATCGGCCGCCCCGACAATGGCCGTGTCCGCGTCCGTGAGTGGACGAGCCGCAGCTGGAACAGCGAGGGCGAAGACTACCAGATCGACGCGGAGACGCTCCTCGCTGGCCTGGAACGCGACTTCAGTGCCCGGCGCGCGATGAGCGAGGAGATCTACCGCGTTAGGCAGTGGCTCACCGGGTGGTAATATCGGCCGACTGACGCCGTGGTTGCTCGCGGCGCTCGCCGTCGGCGCCAGTGTCTGGCACTGGAGCCACGGCCCACTCCTCGGCGCCGACGATCACGGTCAATATCTGCTGCACGCCCGCGCTATCGTTGAAGGACGGCCGTACACAGACATCGGCTTCATCCACACCCGCTTTAGCACCCTGATCGCTCCCGTCGCGGAACCACCCGCGCTGCCGGCAGCGATCGCGGCCGTCTTCGCGGCTGTCGGGGAATCCGTGGCAGGCGTTCGGATGCTGCTGGTTGCCAGTCTCGCCCTCATCGTGCTGGCGTTGTGGCGCTACTGGCGGCAGTTGGAAGGCAATGCCGTCGCGTTCGTGGTCGCCGCTTGGACCGTCGTTGCCCTCTCGCGGCTGCACGTCGTCGACACCGTTCTGGCGGATCTCCCGTTTGCCGCGGCGCTGTGGGGCGTATTCGTCATCGCAGACGCGACCGCGCCCACGCTAGGCGCGCGTCATTACATGGCGATGGCACTTCTGGGCGCGCTTGCCTTTGGATTTCGCATGGCCGCGCTCCCTCTTCTGCCGGCCATCGTTGTCTTTGCTGTTTTGCGTCCACCCGCGGAACGCAAGGGACTGGCCTTCGTCGCGTTTGTCTGGGCGCTCAGTGCGGCAGCGGTGCTGTACATCCTGCCCGGTGCCTACGCGTTAGGCAGCGAAGTGTCCCGTTCGTTGACGGAGATCATCCGCGATGCGAAGCTCAACATTGGCGCAACATTCGAAGGTGCGCGCGACTGGGTACCCATTACACTGCCCTCGCAGATCGCCACCAACGTCCTGCAAGGCACACTGCTCGTCACGGCCGCGATCGGTGCGATCGTCGCGCTGGTGGAACGTCCGCGGCGTTTCGCCTCGATCACCGCGTGCTGGTATCTCGTAATGCTCGTCGCGCTGCCGACGCGAGCGTCGCGCTACCTGTGGCCCATGTACCCGCTGATGACGTTTGCGTTCATCCGTGGCTGTCAGTGGCTGTTGGATCGGATTGGCTTTGCGTTAGGCGGTCGCGCGCCGCGTGTCGGTGTG
>JBFMFA010000457.1:0-3746 GCA_040753195.1 Gemmatimonadota bacterium
GCCGTCGTCTTCCTCGATCTCGACGACTTCAAGCTCATCAACGACTCGATGGGGCATCACGTCGGCGACGAAGTCATCATGGCCGTCGCACGCCGTCAGGAAGAATGCGTGCGTGGAGGAGACATCGTCGCGCGGTTAGGCGGCGACGAGTTCGCGATTCTGCTGGAGCGCGTGACCGACGCGCGCGATACGGCCATCGTCGCTGAGCGCGTTCAGGAAGCGCTCGCGAAGCCGATCAACATCGGTGGGTTTGACCATCGCGTAACTGCTAGCATCGGTGTCGCGCTCAGTTCGTCGGCCAACGAGCGGCCCGAGTACCTCCTGCGCAGTGCCGACATGGCGATGTACCGCGCAAAAAGCGCAGGCCGGAACCGATTCGAGATGTTTGATCGCGCAATGCACGCCGAAGCGCTCGCCCGCCTGCAGATCGAGAACGAGCTGCGCCGTGCCGTCGATAACCAGGATTTCCTCCTGTACTACCAGCCCATCATCTCGTTGACGACGGGGCGCATCGAGATGGTCGAGGCCCTGATCCGGTGGAAGCATCCTGAACGCGGTATTGTCGCCCCCGCGGAGTTCGTCACCGTCGCTGAAGAAACGGGTCTCATCGTACCCATGGGTCGCTGGGCGTTGCACACGGCCTGCCGCCAGGTGAAAACGTGGCAGGAGGAACTTGGCTGGGAGGAGCCAGTCGGACTCTCGGTAAACTTGTCCGTGAGACAGTTTGGTCAGGTCGACCTGGTGCGCATGGTCGGGGCGACGCTGCAGGAGACGCAACTGGCGGCGTCTTCGCTGCATCTCGAGATAACCGAGAGCGCCATCATTTCACAGTCGCACCCGGCGGTGAACATCATTCACGACCTGCGCGCGTTAGGCGTCGCCATTCACCTGGACGACTTCGGCACCGGATACTCGTCGCTCAGCTATTTGCACCGAATCCCGCTCGACGCAATAAAAATCGATCGCGCGTTTACCAGCGCGATCGACAGCGAAAACCTCTCTCGCGAAGTTGTCCGTGCGATCCTCGGCCTCGTGCGCGCCGTGGGTGTGGATGCGATCGCCGAAGGTGTCAACTCAGAAACGCAGATCGAAGTGCTGCGTGAGTTGGGATGTGACTACGCGCAGGGCTACCTCTTCTCCCGTCCGCTGCCCGCGGATGAGATGCGCGAGCTGCTCGCGCAGCGGCACATCTCACCCTTGGCAAAGTTCGGAGCCGCCGAGGCACGTTAAGGCAGCGTAGCGCCGCGCCGTCGAACGAAGACGCGGTACAGTGCCAGCAGCACGATCGCGCCGATAAGTGACATAATGATGCCGGCCCCTTCGTTCGCCGCATACATGCCGAGCGAGCGGCCGATCCACGTGCCTAACACGGCACCGGCGATACCAAGCAGGATGGTGATGATGATGCCGCCCGGATCGCGCCCCGGCATGACGAGCTTGGCTAACGCGCCGACGATGAGACCTGCGATGATGGCACTGAGCATATCCGTCTCTTGTTAAAGGTTAGGGTAAGGCCTCACCCCATCCAATGTTTGCGGATCGGTATGACATCGCTAGAGTGAAGTGGCAGCCTCGTCAGCACCTAACGGATGACACCTGCCCCCCGACGCCAATACCGGGCGAGTCCAAACCAGCAGTCGCGTATCTGCGAGAAGTGGACCCGAGTGGCCCCCGTTGCCGTGGAAGCAGCTTGCACACGCTGGAGATAGGTATTCGCGAAGCGCGTAGCACGCTCGTCGTCTGTACCGGACTCTTCGAGCGATACCCGCACCGCGTCCGCCCACTCGAAGAGCACTTCCTCATGTTTATCGAGATGCTCCCGTGCGTCGCGAAAGACGCCGAAGTGAGACAGCACCAGGCCGGCCGGTTGCCACGCGCGCAGCCGATCGCTCGTTAGGCGCCATGCCTCGAGATCGATATCAGGCGGCGGCGTCGTCGGGATGATCGGCGTACCGCTGTGAAAGCGCTCGCCGGCGGCATCGCCCACATAGGCCAGTCCCGTCTCTCCGTCGAGATACGCCGCGTGGTGAATGGCATGCCCGGGCGTGTACGTCACCGCGATGGAACGTCCGCCAATCGTTAGGTTCTCACCGTTGCGCACGACCCGTACTCGATCAGCAGGGCAGGGGCGGACGTCGCCCCACAACTCGCCCATACGATCGCCGTAGAGCCGCGTGGCGCTGGCGAGCAGCCGGGACGGATCCACAAGGTGCGGAGCGCCGCGTTCGTGCACGTAGATGCTCGCGCTGGGAAAACGCTCGGCCACGACGCCGGCACACCCGCCGTGGTCCAGATGGATGTGCGTGAGCAGCAGATGCCGCATCGCCTGTTCGTCGCCAGCAACTTCGCGCACGGCAGCTAGCAGCGTCGGCAGAGAAACCGACGGTCCCGGATCGACCACGGCCAGTCCGTCCGCGGTTTCCAGGAGCAGCGCCGCGAGGTACTCGATTTGTCCGCGATACTCCAAATCCACGAGTGAGGCACCGCTCGCGCCGGGGACAGGGATAAGCATGGCGGAATAGTCGTGGCCGCGCGCGGCACGCGATAGCGGCCGAGGTGCCGCAGCACGACGCACTCATCACGTCCTTGAGCGCAAAAGCGTCATTTCCTCATAGACGTGGCTCCCGACATGACACCATAAGTCCAGTGACGACAATCACTTAGAGTAGTCTTAACAGCGTCGACATGGACTCCATCCCGGTTCGTACGACCGCGCCGCTCCCGCTCCCGGCGATCACGGTCAAAGACCCCTCTGCCGTCAACACACGCCAGTCGTTCGTCGCGCGCGTTTTTGCGACGGCTGGTGTGGTTGTCTCGCTCCTGGTCTTGGTGGGATGGACTCTTGACGTGCCCCGCCTGCGCGCCCTCGGCTCCGACATGGAATCCCAAGCCAACCCGATGTCGGCACTGCTGTTTGCCCTTGGCGGAGTGGCGTTGTGGCTGGCGGCGACGGCGCGGCCGAACAAGACGCGTAGCGTTCGCGCTCTTTCTCTTGTTGTATTCGGCGCCTCTATCGTCTGCTTCATCGACGCAGCCGGTGGATACGGCATTGGCATCGACCAGCTCCTGTTTGGTGCGGCCCTCAGAGGTGTCACCGAAACGAGCACGCCGCACATCACAGCAGTCAGCGCTGCCTCGCTTGTGCTATTCGCTCTGGCCATGCTGGCGCTCGTGCATAGAGCGGCTCGCGTCGCCTCCGCTCAGACGGCGCTCTTGGCGAACCTTCTCCTGGCCGGCACGGCGCTACTCGCCTTTCTCTACCGCGCTACGTGGTTTGATGGCATCGGTGCAACAATGCGCATGGCACGACCGAGCGCGTTCTCTCTCATCTTCCTTTCGTTAGGCGCTCTCTTTCTACGTCCGCGCGAGGGACTCACGCGCGTTGTCATGAGCGCCGGCGCAGGTGGTAGACTCGCGCGGCAGTTGCTGTTTTGGGGCGTCGTCGTACCAGTGGTCGCCGGCTGGGCCCTCATCAGGGCCTATCGCTCAGGCATCGTCACCATGGACGTCGCCATCATGCTCATCGTGCTGGCTACGGTGGTGATGCTCGTCATGCTGACGGGCTGGCAGGCGACGATCGTGCACGACAGCCTCGAAGAGCGCGCGCGCACGGAAGACGCGCTGCGTGACAGTGAGGTGCGTTTCCGGCTCCTCGCCGAAAACGCTAGCGACGTGGTTAGCCTGCACGACCTCGACGGTCAGATCCTCTACATCAGCCCGAGCTGCGAGCGCGTTTTTGGGTTTAC
>JBFMFA010000458.1:0-3736 GCA_040753195.1 Gemmatimonadota bacterium
ACGACGTCCTGTAAATACGGCTGGAGCTCGATGTCCTCGAGCCTAACGTCGGGCGCATCGCGGCGACGCGAGAAGTGCAACACGTTTTCGACCATGTGCATGAGGCGCCGTGCCTCGCGCACGATCGACGTCGCGGCCAGCACGCGCTCCTCCTCACTTCGTGCCCGCCCGAGGTTGAGCGTTTCGCCGAATAGAAGAATCTGCGCGAGCGGAGTGCGCAGCTCGTGCGACACGCTGGACGTAAAATCGGCGCGCAACCGCGCCAATTCGTGCTCGCGGCGTAACTGAATCAACGCGACAAGCGCAAGCACGACGCACAGCAGCAGAAGTCCCACCAGGAGCGGCAGGCGCGAGCGTTCGGGCGGCGAAACGAGCAGTACGCCGCGCGCCGCCGGTCGCAAAGCAACCTGCGCGACGACACCGGGGAACCCATGCAGCGGCTGTCGCATCGCGTCGTCGACGCGCGCCGCCGTATCGCTCGCGAATGACAGCGCGCCTTGCGCGTTGCTCAGCTCCAGCGCCACGAGAGAGTCGTTAGGTAAACCACCACGCACGCGTTCAGGCAGCAGGGGATCGCCGCGCAGCGCTCCGGTGACACTCGTCTCGAGCAGCGCATGACGACAATCCGGCACCGCATACGCGGCGACCGGAGCACCATATCGGGCCGTGCGCACACCGACGGCCGCAAACTGCGAGCGCGCGCTATCGAGCACCACGAGGAAGCGCGTGGCCGACGCCGCGGTGCTGCGCAACTGCTGCTGAATCCCCTGCCTCACGACGCTCACAATGCGCGCGTCGGGCGGCGCTCCGGCCACCGTCAGGCGGTCCGTCGCCAGATCGAGGCGCAGGACCGTGGGAGCGCCGTCGCAGACAGCGCCTAACGACGCCGCGCGAGAAAGCAGGACGTCGGGCTCGGGCGTACGCTCATATGGCGAGGCGGCAACGCCGCTGACGACCGGTGCGAAAAGGTCGCCCAAGCTGCCATCGAGCCGCGCGTCCACCGCCGCGTCCAGCTCCCACGCCGCCATCGCCGCGTATTGTGCCAGTGCGCGTTCCGCCGTCACGCGCATGGAATGGCGGGCGCGGTACGCCTCGTATGCCAGGACGGCTGAAACGCCCACGACTGCCGCGACCAGTGCGATCAGCAGCGGTACGGTTAGACGCGAGACAGCTAGATGCGGGCGTTCCGCGGACATACCGGTTCCTGCTATGCGCAGCGCGGCCCGTCAACCCCGGCCGCAAGTTCGCACAACTCCCTAACTCGGGTCCGCTGGGGCTGGGCTGCTCCATCGCTTCACTGCCATCGCGATAACCGCGATTCCGCCAATGACCGCAGCGACCGGCAGCAAGTACACGAGAATATTGAACCCTTCGGCCTTGGGCTCGAGCAGGATCCACTCGCCGTACTTATCGGTGAAGTAACGCTTCACCTCGTCAGGCGTTTTCCCGGCGCCGAGCTGGTCGCGCACCACGCCGCGCATCTGCTGCGCCAGCTCCGACGGCGAATCCTGAATCGATAGCCCCTGGCACACCGGGCAACGCAACTGCGCCGCCACGGCACTTGTCCGCTTCTCAAGATCGGCAGAGTCGACCGCCGCTACCTGTGAAAAAGCGTCAGCGCTTACGAACGCCATCAACAGCAGGACGAACGCGGACCCGAGAACCGCTCGCCGACGCATCGTTAGGGTGCCGTCGGCACGGCGAGCAGCGAGTCGATGCGCTGCGCGAGGACGCTTGGTGGAATGGGTCCCGTGTACTTCGACGCAACCATCCCGTCGCGGCCTATGAAGAACGTCTCGGGAACGCCGTAGACACCGAAGTCGATCGCCGTGCGCGTCCCCGGATCGAGCACCGCGGGATACGTCTGTCCGCCCATTTCGCGGATCCACCGCACGGCGTTGGCCGTGACGTCGTTGTACACAATGCCGACGAACTTCACGCCTTTGTCTGCATAACGAGCGGCGACTTCGGAGAGCCCCGGATGTTCATCGCGACAGGGGAGACACCAAGACGCCCAGAAGTTCACGACGACGACGTTTCCTTTGAGCTCATTGAAGGTCACGCGCTGGCCCACCGCTGGTGCGCCGGCCGCGTCTCCGGGCGCGAACACTTCCAGGTCGAACGTGGGCGCGGGACGGCCAGGGAGCGGCGACGCGATCGCACGCGGATCGCGCGTCATGCCGAAACGGAGGAGCGCGACGACCGGGAGGCCGACGGCGGCAGCGATGAAAGCGCGTTTCCAGTTCATGCGCGCTGCGACGAGGCGACAGGTTCCAGTTCAGGAAGCGGCCGTGTCGGTGTCGGCCGCGGCTCGACGCCTAACTGTTCCGGTACTGCGACTGTGCGGCGCTTCATGGGACCGATTCCGGCCACCATCGCACCGATGCAGATGATGAAGCCTCCGACCCAGATCCAGGGAACCAGCGGCTCGGTGATGGCGCGGATCGTCGCCGAGGAACCGTCCTGCTCGAACGCCATGAGGTTGAGATACAGGTCTCCCCACGGGCGGCTGCGAACGGCCGGCGTCGGCACGGGCTGCTGCTGCGTGGTATAGAAGTTCATGCGTGGCGTTAGGCGCCCGACTTCCTTGCCACCGCGCAGGACGATCATCGTCGCTCCAATCACGGCACGGTGCGGCTCTTCTCTCCCCCCCTGGCAAACGAGCTGCAGCTCGAAGCCGGCCATCGCCATCTTCTCGCCCGGCTTCAGCGTGGCGTCGCGCTCGGCGCGGAAAGCCGACGACGCCGCGACGCCCAACGTTAGGCAAACGACACCGATATGGGCGATATACCCGCCATACCGCCGTCGATTACCGCCAATCAACTTGGCCACCGCCAGCACCGCATTCTCGCCATGCGCTCGGCGACGGGCTGCGGCGCCGATCCAGTATTCGCGGAGGTTGCACACCAGGGCGAACGCGGCGAAGGCAAATGCGAGGACCGCGTATGCGTTTCGGGTGATGAACAGCGATCCGATCGCCACGACCAGCGCGACGATGAACGGCATCGTCAGCTTCTTGCGTGCTTCAGCCAGATCGGACCGTCGCCACGGCAACGCTGGCCCAACTCCCATCAAAAAGAGCAAGGCGACGCAGATTGGGAGCGTCATACGATTGAAGAACGGCTCGCCCACACTCACCTTCACGCCGCGCACTGCTTCGGCTACCAGGGGGAAGAGCGTCCCCAGCAGCACGGTAAACGTGAACGCTGTAAGGAACAGGTTGTTGAGCAGAAAGACAGTCTCGCGCGCGATCGGCGCGTCGAGCCGGCCATGTCCGCGCAGCGGTTCGCTGTGTCCAGCGACGAGCGCGAGCGAGGCAATCAGCACAACGCCGATAAAGCCGAGGAAATAGTAGCCGATGGTTCCCGTCGTGAACGCGTGTACTGACGAAAGCACGCCGCTGCGTGTGAGGAACGTGCCGAGGATCGTGAGCGCGAATGTGGCAACGATGAGGTTCACGTTCCACAGACGCAGCATCCCGCGCCGCTCCTGCACCATCACCGAGTGCAAGAACGCCGTGGCCGTGAGCCACGGGAGGAAGGACGCGTTTTCGACCGGGTCCCACGCCCAATAACCACCCCAACCGAGCACCTCGTACGACCACCACATGCCGGCGACGATCGCCGCCGAGAGAAATCCCCAGGCGAGCAGCGTCCAGCGGCGCGTTAGGCGGAGCCAGGTGTCCTTCCCGGCTTCCCCCGCGATCAGGGCGGCGATGGCGAATGAAAACGGGACC
>JBFMFA010000459.1:0-3733 GCA_040753195.1 Gemmatimonadota bacterium
AGGTCTCCGTGCAACGTATCTGTGTAGCCCTGGATCGCAACTAGACGGAAGCCTTATCTCCGCGTAACTCCATACGAAAACGTTAGATCGCTCTCACTTTGCGCCATGAACCAGCGCACAAAAAAGAAGCGGGGTGCGCACTCGAAAAGAGAGCTCACCCCACTGAACCTGGCTTCGCGCGGATCGCTACCAGCGATAGTGCGCGAAAGCCTTGTTCGCTTCTGCCATCCGGTGGGTGTCTTCTTTTTTCTTGATCGCGTTCCCTTCACCCTTTGACGCCGCGATCACTTCGGCTGCCAGCTTCTCTTCCATCGACTTTTCGTTGCGATCGCGCGAAAACCCAATCAGCCAACGCATGGCTAATGCCGTGCGCCGTTCTGGTCGAACTTCGACCGGCACCTGATACGTCGCACCACCTACGCGGCGGCTCTTCACTTCGATGACCGGCTTGAGGTTCGCGAGCGCTTGCTTGAAGACGTTCACGCCAGGCTGATTCGTCCGCGATTCGACAATGTCCATCGCGCCGTAAAAGATCTGTTCAGCGACGGCTTTCTTGCCCTGCAGCATGAGCGCGTTAATGAACTTCGAAACGGTCTGGCTATCGTAGCGCGCGTCCGGAAGCACTGGACGCTTGATCGATTTCTTGCGACGGCTCACTTCTTTCCTCCGGCAGCAGCCTTGGGCTTTTTGGTTCCGTACTTTGACCGGCTGCGATTGCGACCGTTGACGCCGGCAGCGTCGAGCGTGCCTCGAATGATATGGTAGCGCACACCCGGGAGGTCTTTCACACGGCCGCCGCGCACGAGCACGATGGAGTGTTCCTGCAGGTTATGGCCTTCGCCTGGGATGTAGGCGATCACTTCGATGCCATTCGTTAGGCGGACCTTCGCGACCTTGCGCAGCGCAGAGTTGGGTTTCTTGGGCGTCGTCGTGTACACGCGCGTGCACACGCCACGGCGAAATGGGTTCGCCTTGAGCGCTGGGGACTTTTCCTTCTTCGTCACATCGCGCCGAGCGCGGCGGACGAGCTGATTAATCGTGGGCATGCGGTGCTTGAAAAACGACCTAAGTGCCGCTGAAATAGCGGCTTGGGAGAGCCGCTTATGATAGACAGGCCCGAGGCTACGATCAAGCCCGATCGGGTGCCGGAATCGCTCCGATTGCTTGATCGACCGGCAGCGCTTCGTCCCGTGTGAGGCGACTAAGCGCCGGGCCGCATAGGTGCCTGATGCTGTTGGCGTAATAGTGGATTAGAGGGCGACCTCTCGGCAGGACCACGTACCCACCCCCCTGCCGCGCAACGATCCGGCGCATCCGAAGCATGCGGGACGCGCGCGCGAACACTTCGGAAATCGCCATATCTTGCCGGATCACGTGTGCCTGGCGATCGACCAGGACGTGGCGCAGCTCATCCATTCGCTCCAAAAGCCTCCCCGCATCGACATAGTCGGACGGGAACGTTTCGAGCGCTGCGCACGCCAGGCATACCGGAGTCACAGGAACAAGCGTCCCGATCTTGTGCATCATTTGATCGGCAAATGTCTGCACGTGGCCGAGCCGCGCGACGCGATCCACCTCGAAGAGCTTCACACCGCGCTCCTCCATCTCGCCTAGCCACCTGTTTATCGGCGCCGGCTCGCCGATGACAACCGCCGCCCGCCCGTAACGCTGCCATCGCCGGAAGACCATCCGCAGCGCGTTCCACCAGACGTACCGCGCCACTTCGTAGATCTGCGCGAGGCGCGAAGGTCGCCGCATCGTCCCGGACTTCGTCTCCAGTTCGCGCAGAAGGGATCGGTCTTCGAGGACGCGATCGTAGTTGATTGCGACGGGGACGATGTACATCCGCGCGCGACATGCCGGATCACGCGCGACGCCAATCATGTAGTCGAGCAATCCGATTTTGGCCCGCTGCAGCGCACCGTCTCTCGTTAGGCCGCCTTCCGGGAAAATTCCCTGCGTCACACCCTTTTGGGTAATGAGCTGGACGTAGCGCTCAAGCACGCAGTGGTAGAGCGGCTCGCGGTAGCGTCTCCTGATGAAGTACGAACCGAAAGACTTGACGAGGTATTCCAGGGGGAACGCGCGCGCCCATTCACCGACGGCATACGAAATGGCCACATCCCCGGCGAGCGCATAACTCACGAGAACGTAGTCGGCGTTCGACCGATGATTCATCAGGTAGACGATGATCGCGTCTTTGGGGATGCTGCGAAACGGATCGGCCCTCTCGTGATGCACGGTGACCTTGTAAAACAGATTCAGCAGCGCACGGCTGACGACGTAGCCGAGCCGGTAGTAGGCGAGGATGTTGAAGAAGGGTATGATCTCATCGAGGTACTGGTGCACGCGCCGCCAGGTCGCGTCCTCGCTGACCTGCTGCTCGGTGGCGTGTTGGCGCACCGCGGCGGCAATGACAGGATCGCGCAACAACTCGGCCACGATCAGGTGCTTGCGCGTGAGCTTGAAGCGATCGACGCGCGCGCGAAAGCGGTACACCGTGCGCGCCGCCGCGCGATCCAGCCAATGACTCGTTATGCGCCACGTCAGAAGCGCAAGCAGCACGATGATGGCAGCAATAACGAGCGAGCGGGTCATGCCGTGCGTTTGACGGCGAGGTAGCGCGTGCGCCCAGCCGGGTCGAAATGCTCGATCGCATAGCGCAACATCGTGCGAGGCATGCGACTGACATGTGAATCCAGAAAGCGCGTCAACGTGTTGCGGCCGCAGCGGTCCCCCACTTCGCGCAGCATCCAGCCGACAGCTTTATGAATAAGGTCGTGATCGTCGTCGAGCAGCAGCTCAGCGATGGCGAGCGTGTCGGCCGCGTTACCCGCTCGATGAAAGTGCGCGGTCGTGATGATCGCGATGCGGCGCTCCCAGATGTTGTTTGAGCGTGCCAGCTTGTACAGTGTGGCGCGCGAGCGGTTCTCCAGGTGTGGACCGAGTATATACGACGCGGAGCTGTCGACGAGGTCCCAGTTATCGATGTATCGTGTGTTTCGCATGTACGCCGCGACGATGCGCTCGCGCTCTTTCGGTTGAGCGCGTTGATACATGGCGACAAGAATGATGAGCGCGACGAGCCGGTCTTCGTGCCATTTGGATCGCAGGAGCTTGAGAGTCTCGCCTAACGCCATACCGCGCGCGGCGCGTGCGACACGGCGCAGCTCGGGCACCCTGATTCCGCGAAACTGATCGCCTTCGGCATATTCGCCGGGGCCGGTTTTGAAGTATCGCGCAGAGTGCTGCGCGCGTTCGGGGTCGCCGAGCGGTTGGAGTGCTCTTTGGGCCGCGCTGGCGGTTTGGATGGTGCGGCTAGGGGGCATCGCGCGCGAAGATACGCCTTTGTGTTCCGTGTGGCAGCAGTTGTGAGCTTTCGGCTCGGCCTGAGTTTCCGCTTCGACGGGGCATCCCGCTTCGGCAGAGGACCACTCGCGCTCGACCTTGCGCTCGCCTTGGCTGGCGTGGTGCCACCGCGCTCGTGACTCTGCCTCCGGGGATGCCCGCGCCTCGCCTGCGCCCGTCGTCGCCCCCTTTTGTGGAGGACTCCCCACCCCACCTCTCGCATGGCCGGCAGTCGCGAACAGTCCTCGTTAGGCGCGCACACCAGAAGCAGCGGGAGCGAGGATGGCGGGTATCCTCGAAGGCAGCGTCATGAGCGAGCGTCGTTGCGCGCAGCCTAACGCGGAGCCACCATGCGGCGACGACTGTGCGCAGCCGTAAGCGAGCG
>JBFMFA010000460.1:0-3731 GCA_040753195.1 Gemmatimonadota bacterium
AAATTCCCGTCGATCGACTTTCATGGGCACCCCGGCGACATATCCTCCGCCGAAGCGCTCGAAAGACTCGGTAACGCCATGGATTCGATCGGCGTCCACGTCATGATCGCCGCGAACAACTTTTCTGGAGAGCAACTGAAGAACGCCATGGCGGCGATCCGCGCGTCCGCCAAGATGAAGGATCGCGTGCGGGTGCTCACTGGGATCAGCTTCCGCGACATGACGCCCGGATGGCAACAGCGCGTCATCGTACAACTCGAAGCCGATGTGGCGGCGGGTGCGGTTGGAGTCGGCGAAATCGGCAAAGGCTTCGGACTGTCCACCACAAAGCCGGACGGGAGCCGTCTCAAGCTCGACGACCCCGATCTCAAGCCGATCTGGGACGCGTGTGCGAGGCTCGGCCTCCCGGTCTTCATTCACACCGGAGACCCGGCTGAGTTTTTCAAGGAGATAAGCCTAACGAATGAACGCTGGCTCGAGCTGGCGCTCTTTCCGGGACGGCGCTTTCCGGCGGAGCGCTTCCCCAGCTTCGAGACGCTGGTTGCCGAGCGGAACAACCTTTTCCGCAGCAACCCACGCACGATGTTTGTCACGGCGCACATGGGTTGGCAGGCCAACGATCTCGGCGCGTTAGGCAAAGTGCTGGACGAAATGCCGAACGTCTATACCGAAGTGGGAGCCGTGCTTTACGACATCGGCCGCCAGCCGCGTGGTGCGCACGACTTCTTCGTGAAGTATCAGGATCGCATCCTCTTCGGCAAAGACTCGTTCCAACCGTCGGAGTATCCGTACTACTGGCGCGTCTTCGAGACGCGCGATGAGTATTTCGACTACTACCGTGACTATCATGCATTCTGGAAGCTGTACGGCATCGATCTGCCTGACGCCGTGCTCAAGAAGGTCTACTACCAGAATGCGTTGAAGCTGATGAAGGGAGTGCCGACGGGCGCGTTTCCCAGGTAGGCGCGTGGTGCCCCTCCACGGTCGAGGCGCGACCGTGGCTCGTTAGGCGGCGGTGCACCGCGCGCGGGTCACGCGCGCAGGTGACGTGCGGACAGCGCGACGAGGGGGATGGTCGCAAGCGCAGCGCCGAGCGCCAGCAAAGGGAATCCCCATGCCTGCATGATGACGCCCGATAGCGCGCCAGCGGTCGCGCTGGCCAGCCCCATCGTGAAATCCGACAGTCCCTGCGCAGCGGCGCGCAGCTCGACAGACACCGACTCGCTCAACATGGTGGAACCGGCCACCATGGTGGATGACCAGCCGATGCCTAATAGCATGAGTCCGAGCGCGAGTTGCGGCGATTGGTGCCCGGCCGTTCCAGCGACCGCGCAGGCGGCCAGCAAAAACCCGATGCCCATCAGAATGACGGCGCGTCTGCCGATGCGGTCAGTCAACCATCCCACCACCGGAGCGAAGGCGTACATGCCAGCGATATGAACGCTGAGCACAACGCCCACGATACGAAGCGTATGCTCTGCGCCGTGACCCGCGTTCCGGATGTGCACCGGCGTCATCGCCATCACGGCGATCATAACGACGTGACCAACGGCCATGGCGATGACACCCAGCCGCGCCGACGGTTCTCGCAAAACCACGCCAAGCGCGACTCGCATTCCGACGGTCCCGCGCTGAGCGGTGGCGTCGCCGGCACTTGACGCAGAAACCTGGCGCGCGACGATCGCGGGATCCGGCCGCATCAGCGTTAGGAGCAGGACGGCGGCTACCGCGAAGAGCACTGCCGAAAAGACGAATGGTCCGGCAAGCGTGGGGATGCCGTAACCATTGAGCGAGGCGCCCGCGAGAGCCGCGAAATTCGGACCGGCGACAGCGCCTAACGTGGTTGCCCAAACGATGATCGAAAGATGCCTTCCCCGATGCACCGGCGCGGCGAGGTCGACGGCTGCGTACCGGGCTTGCAGACCGGCCGCCGTTCCACCTCCAAAGAAAAAGAACCCAACAAAGAGGAACGCAACGGACTCTCGTAAGGCAGCCAACACAACAACGATCGCGCCGAGTGCTGCGAATGAATACGTCGTGGCCAAGCTGAGGCGTCGCCCGAGCCGTTGAACAATTGCAGTCGCGGGGAGCGCCAGCACCGCAGAGCCAACCACGATCGCGCTCAGAGCAAAGCCGGAAATCCTAACGTCGGCGAGCTGAGCGGCGAGTAGCGCACCGACGGATGAGCCGATCGCTACGCCGATGCCGCTGATAATCTGCGTGGCAAACAGCAGCCGTAGCGTACGCCGCTGCAGCGACGCGAGGTCGATGGTGGGCGGTAACGCCGCACTGTGTACGACCTGTTCCTCTAATGAAGCCATTCGGCAAAATACCTGGGCAGCGACGTAAACCGCTGCCTTCACCTTCCGATGCGCGCACTGACAGAACGAGCACCGAACGCCCTGATGAGCCGTGGCGCCGGTGTCGTTCTGTGGAAAGCAGCGTTGGCGTCGAGCTATTCGCTCTTCTTAGCGGTGGCGCGCCGCACGAGCCCTTCCAGCGTGATGCGATACGTGGCCGACTTGTTGTCATAGCGCACGCAATAGCTCGTCGGATAGTAGTCCGCGGTTGGCCACGCCGCCGGCGTCTTGATGGTCGTGCATTCACTGAGACGCTTCGCCAGGTACGCCTGCGAGATCATCGGCTCGAGGAAAATCATGCGGCCCGCGAATGTTCCGTAGATGAACGTGCGGCTGAAGCCGAGGCCAGGATTCGCGAGCTCCGGGTCCTTCGAGTCGATCAGATGGTTCCCCATCGCGGTCACGGCGGCACCAACATCGATGTAGTCCGCGGGGTGTTGCTCGGCAGGAAGGGGCGCGCGAGCGGCTTTGAAATCCTCGCAGTCGATGATCTCACCGCAGCTCCCCGGACGGATCGAGTTGATCACTGACGGCTCGACCAGGAAGAAGTGAAAGTCGAAATGCGGCGCACTCCAGACCTGCGGTGCCGGATGCGCATGGCCTTCCGGATTCCAGTTCACCGTCGCGTACCGCACTGGCAGGTTCAAACCTGTGGCCTCGTTAGGCAGCGCCAACGTAGTTTCGTAGTCGCCGATGCACTCGCCGTGAGACATCTGTTTGTCGCCGTCCTTGTCGAAACACCGGCTCGTATGGTTCATGCGCGTGGGAAGGTCGCGCATCGCCGCCTCGCTCAGCGCAACGCCCAGCGCCCGTGGTGTCCCGTCCCTTGCCAGGTCGACAAACATGCGCGCCGTGCCCGCGCCGATCTTGATGGCGGTCCCGAATAGCGTGCGCTCACCGCTTCCCCCTGTCGTGGCTCCAAGCAGAAGAGCGCTTACAGCAGCCATGGCGGTGACGATCACCGCTCCCGATGTCATTGCTCTCAGTCGCATAAAGTTCTCCTAGTAAGGTAAGACGTTGTTAGGATAGTCGTGACAACAAATAAACGCGCGAAAGGTTTCTCCGGGAGCTCACGCGATCTTTACTTCGTCGGCGCCAGCGGCCGCATCGTGGCGCGCACGGCGGCCAATAGATCTCGTAACTCTTTCAGCCGCTTAGCTCCGACGCCGCCCAACGTCTGTTTGAACATGGCGTCAACAGGTGCATCGAGCCGCTGGAGCAAATCCAAGCCACGCTGCGTGATGAACAGTTTGACGACACGCCGATCCGTTTCCCCGCGGTCGCGACGGGCGAGCCCGAGCTTCACGGTACGATCCGCCAGGCGCGTCACATCCGGATCGCGGTTGATCATGCGCTCGGAGATTTCGCCCA
>JBFMFA010000461.1:0-3721 GCA_040753195.1 Gemmatimonadota bacterium
AACGCCCGCATTCCGGGCGTCGTGGCCGTTGCGAATGGTCATTTCGCGCGACAGCACCGCGCTGACACCACCGTCGTGAATGTCGACCAGCTGTGGGTCGACGTGGGCGCCAGCAGCCGCGCTGAGGTAGAGGCGTTAGGCATCGGGCTCCTGGATCCGGTCATCGCGGACCGGCCAGCCTGGACGTACGAAGGCTTCGCCGCAGGCCCTGCCGCGGGAGCGCGCGCCGGCTGCGCCGCGCTCGCGACGGCGGCGCGATCCACGCCGGCGATGGGCGAAACGATCTTCGTCATTTCCACGCAGCGCGCCTTCGGCTGGGTAGGACTTTCCGGTTTCCTCGCGCGCGTTGGTCCCATCGACGCGCTCACAATCGTCGACGCAGGTCGGCCTAACGCGTCTGACACGGTCATCGCTCGCACACGCGCGCCGAACGCCGTGCAGCGCACGCTGAGGCTCGATTCACTCAGGTACATCGCACCGCGCGTGCGCTTTGCCGGCACCTTTGTGGAATCCGTCCATGAGAACGACGCGCGCACGCTGTTGAATGCGGTCGCGAGCGCCGCCGGCGCATCTGGAAGCTCGTCGGCGGGTTGGTCGGCGCTATCGCTCGACACAGCCCGTGTACTGGCGGCGCGGCGTGACAACTATGGAGCCATCGAAAAACAGTTCTTCGAGCTGGCTGATCTCCCTGGCGTCCCGGGTCACGAGTGGCGCGTGCGCAACGCGATTCGCGCGGCACTTCCCACGTGGGCCCGCGAGCGCGCGACGGTGGACAGCGCCGGCAACCTTATCGTCGCTGCTGGCCCCGACCGTGATTCAGTCCTCTTCATGGCGCACATGGATGAAGTCGCGTTCGAAGTCGAGCGCATCCTTCCCGACGGTCGAGTCACGCTGGCCCGCCGGGGGGGCGTTGTGATCCATGCGTGGGAAGGGCAGCCGGCGTATCTGCACTTCGATCCGGATGCCTCGGGTCGCGCAACCGAATCTTTGCGTGGTGTGTTCGTGCCCCGCGACACGGTGCGCGTAAAATCGCCGGTGAACCTAACGGCGTGGTTCGGACTCGACTCCGCTGCGCTCATTGCCAAAGGCGTTAGGCCCGGACTCGGCGTCACCGCCTACAAACGCGGCGCCCGACTCGGTGGTACACGCGTGACCGCTCGTGGCAGCGACGATCGCACGGGGTCGACGGCTCTCCTGGCCGCCATCAACGCGATCGACCCGGCCAAGCTTGCCCGCAAAATCATCTTCGCGTGGAGTGTCCGCGAGGAAGGCGGATTGAACGGCGCGCGCGCTTTTGCCGCGACGCACGGCGCCGCGCTCGAGCGCGTCTACGCCGTGGACACCTTTGTCTCGTCCGATACGCCGCTGGAATCGCCGCACTTCGCCTTTACACCGTTAGGCAACGGCCCGGTGCTCCGCGGTTTGGACGATGGCGCCATCGCCCCGCTGGCCGAGCGCGAACGCATCATACGACTCGCGCGTGCGAATAGCATTCCGCTGCAGATTGGAACCACTCACGGGAGCACCGACGGGACGGCGGTTGCGCTGTACGGCGCCACGTTCGCCGGACTGTCCTGGCCGGGGCGCTATTCGCACTCCCCGGCCGAAGTTCTCGACCTGCGCGACGTCCACCAGCTTTCGCGGTTGATCGTCGCAGTAGCCACCGAGCGCTAGCCTAGCGCTTCTCGACGATTCCGCGCAACGCGTCTTTGACGCGCGTGTCGTCGAACTTGCCTAACGCAGATATTGCACGGCGTCGCTGATTGTATTGCGTATCGTCACGAGCGATGGCGAGCAGTCTGTCGACGGCGGGGCGCGACCCGTCGCGCGCGAGGGCGTCGATGATCGCCGCACGCACCTCTGAATCGCCCACGTTGTCGTAGAGCGAAATCAGTTCGGTCACGGGCACGCCGGCGCGGTCCGCGAGGCTGATCGCCTGACGCCGTTGCCGCACGGCGCCCGTGTCCCCGCGCGCCAGGCCAAGAAGCCAGCTCGCGTTGGCCGAACCGCCAATCGAGGCAACGGCCTGCATGGCGGCATCGCGCTGCCGTTCGGTGGTGAGCCTGGGATAGAGGTCGCGCAGGAACGCGGCATCGGAAGCCGAGCCATATTCTCCCCCGAGGCCACTGATGGCCGCAACGCGCGCTTCGTTAGGCATGTCCGCCCGGCCCGCGGCACGGCGCAGAAACTCGCGCGCCCGCGGATCGCCTGAGGAGGCCAGCGCCTTCGTCGCTTCGCCGGCCAGCCATGGATCGCTCGCCGAGAGCGCGATTTCCTCGAGCGCCGTGTACCCGCCACCGGCGTCGATCCGCAGCAGCGAACGTAACGCCTGCGTGCGGATCTGTTGATTGTCTCGTTCATCGCGCGCGATGGCTGCCAGTCGGCGGCCCGCCTCACGCGTGCCGACGCCGCCGGGTTCGTCGGCTCGCGAGGCGAGATAGCTGATCGCGGTGCTGCGTAAGGCACGGGGACGTTCGGTGGACTGGGCAATCTGCAGCAGCACCGGCGTCACCGCGGTGCTGTCGGCAATCGTCGCGGGGAAGATCGCGTCGCGCGCGGTGCGCGCGTCGACTTCCTGCGCGATGCCGAGCAGATACGTCGTTGCGTCGCGCGTCGCCACGCGCCCGACGTTCGTCGCGCCCGGCTCGCTCTGGAGCGGTCCCGCGAACGTTTGGAGCCTAACGGTGATGCCTTCCGACCGCGTGAGGAGGACGCGCACCACTCCTGCCTCGCACGGCGCCATCCGCGTCGCCTCGTTGATCGTACCGTGCCACGAGTTGTTGTCGACGCGCATCCAGTATTTGCCGTCGCCGCACACGCCGGCACGCGCCGCATAGTGGAACTCGACCTCACCATCGCGAACGGCGGCTACGCGCCGCTCCAGCGACTGCGCTGCCAGAACGTTAGGCAGCGCGACCAGTATGGCGCTGGCGGCGAACCAGCGCGGAGCGTTTCGTGTCATTGGGAGATAAGCTCCATGAGGAGCTTGGTGCTACGTGGGTCCTTCTTACGGGTCAGCGCGTTGATCGCCGAACGCCGGAGTTGTGGATCCGTGCCGGTCTTCACGATGTCGATCAGCTTGTCGGTTGCCTCGGGCTCGGTGCGTCGCGCCAGGGCGCTGATGATGTACTCGCGCACCATGCGTGACGATGCGCCGTCGTACATCCTGCCGAGATCCGCGATCGCCATGGTCTGTCCCATACGAGACAGGATCGACGACCGGACCTCCGACGGTTCCTCTTCGTTGCGCAGAATGCTTTGGAGCCACGCTTCGTTATCGGCGCCGCCGGCTTTGGCGACGATCGCAACGGCGCGTTGCTTGAGCGACGGCCGGTCAAGGCGCGGATACAGAGTCCGTAGCCACGCTACTTCGTCGCTAGTTAGGCGCTCGCGATCGAACGTGGAGATGGCTTCGGCGCGCAGGCGCTCGGGCGCATCGCTGCGTTCCACGAGACTCCGCACGCGCTGCAACGCCCGCTGATTGGGATGCTGCGCCAGCGCCCGGACTGTCGCTCGCTGGATGCGTTCCTCGTTGGAGGTTCGGAGCAACTCCTCGAGTACATCCAGCGCTGCATCATCGCCGAGTCGGCCGAGCCAGGAGATCGCCTCGACGCGCACGTCGGTGGACGGATCGTTGCGTGCCACGTTGGCGAGAATCCCAGTGGCGCTCTGATCGCGGCGATTGCCGATGATGAAGATCGCGCTGCGCCGCAGTTGTACC
>JBFMFA010000462.1:0-3717 GCA_040753195.1 Gemmatimonadota bacterium
GGCCGAAGCTCGGATCGACTGGCCACGCGGCGTCGACCGGACGACTCACGAACTTCGCGATCAACTCCTTGCACCTCGCCCGTTCCACTTCGAGATCGTGCTTGCCGGTGGCAACCGCGCTTTTGTTCGTGGGTGCTGATTTGGGCCAAGGCATGTAGATCAAAAAGAACTTCATGATCGGCGCCGGAATTGGACTCTTCTGCGTCGCAAGCGTTGCTTCGCCGAGCGCTGCCGACAAGAATTGATTCACGTGCCACAGCATTTGGTCGACGCTCATGCGTCCCCAGCGCCGTGGCGAGTCTGCACGAATCGCGTCGAGTCGTGCTTCGAGCGAAGTGCGAATGGCCGGATCATGAAGCATAGGCATGGACGTATGTACGAGAGCAGACCGGAGCGCCTGACGAGACGGCGCAGTCTACTGTCCGACAGGCGGCTCCCATAGTTCGACCTTGTTGCCTTCTGGGTCAATGACCCAGCCGAATTTCCCGTACTCCGAATCATCAAACTTGTCCAGCACGTTGCAGCCTTCTTCTCTGAGGGCTTTGAGCAACGCGCGGACGTCGGCTACTCGGTAGTTCACCATGAAGGGAGCCGTACTCGGCGCAAACGAGTCGCTCTCGATTGGCGCGATGGACCATACCGTTGTTCCACCGACAGGCTTGCCATCGGCGTCAGTCCAGCTGAAGGCGGTGCCTCCCCATGCTTGCACATCGATCCCGAGGTGTCGTTTGTACCACGTCTGCATGGCCTTCGGGTCTTTGGCCTTGAAGAAGATGCCGCCGATGCCCGTCACGCGGTCCATGTACACCTCGACAAAGATGAGGAAGGCGAAGCCTAGCCATTGCGCCTAACGACCGGAGCTGTTTCTGGCCCAGCACGTTAGGCCGCCTCCTTCGAGTTACAGTCTTACGGGTCGGTAGATGAGAGCAATAGCCACGCCCGCGCCACACAACTGGACAAAGTAGGCGACTGCCTGGAGCATCGCGAGCCGAAGTCCAATATTCAGGCTCACATAGTTGTGCAGCACGAATGACCCAGCGGCAAAGACTCCGACCAAGAGGCCAAAGCGCACCCCTTCGGCGACGGACGAGCCGGTACGACGGACAAGGGCGTAGAGAGCCGCGAGCGCCATCATCGACACGAGCATGGCGACCATACCGACTGGCGCCACGCGCTTCATGGATTCTTCTGGCCGGTACACGGCCGCAAATTGGCGGACTTCGTCGGCCAGTGGTAAGACGGCAAAGAGCAGGAAGCCGAGCGCGAAGTACGCGACTGTACCACCGAGTCCGGCGAGAGCAATGCGGGAGTAGTTCATTGGGTCGTTCCCTCGCTATACGCCAGGCGCTTGAGCGGGCTGCCTAACGGCGTGCCGTTCTGCGTCGGCGTGTCGACAGAATTTTTGGAACGATGTCGATTTCCGAGCGCTCCGTTCGACGTTCCTGTGTCAGGCCAACGTGGCCGGGTTATACAAGGAGAGAGAATGCGTGTGATGGTACTCGTGAAGGCGACCGAAGACAGCGAAAAAGGTTTGCTCCATACGCCCTGGGCGAAAGAGATGCTGGCGGCCATGGGCAAATTCAACGATGAGCTGGCCAATGCGGGAATTTTGCGCGCTGGCGACGGCCTCAAGCCGTCAGCACACGGCAAACGCATCGCGTTCGATGGCTCGCGCCGCACGGTTATTGACGGGCCTTTCGCCGAGACCAAGGAGCTGGTCGCCGGCTTCTGGATCTGGGAAGTGAAGGACATGGACGAAGCACTCGCCTGGGTGAAGCGCTGCCCCAACCCCATGCCGGGGCCGAGCGAAATCGAAGTCCGTCCGCTGTACGAGGCGTCTGACTGGGCCTGAGTTACGCGCGGGACACTTGCTCATTGAGGCGCCTAACCGCCTCCGCGCTCCACGCTTCGAGCGGCGTGCCCGGGTCGCGCGCGCCCTCCTCGCTGAAGCGTTTGAGGCCAGCCGCTTCCATCGCGAGATACCGGTGATTGAGATCTGCCATCCGCTTGCCCATCACCCCACCAAGCAAGCCGTCGAAGCGGAGTGCCAGCGTCGCCTTAGCGCCGAGCGGCGCCGGCTCTATGCTGTGCCGCGCGTGCACGTACAGGATCCCCGGAATTCCGGTCGCCCAGGTGAAGCTCTTGCCGGGTTCGAGCGCGGTGATCTTGAACTTCCCGGGTGGAACACTGGGCTGTCGGATCATCGCCCGGCTCCCCACTCGTAACGGCTTGTCAATGATCTTGACGCTGGTGATAGACGGCGTCCACTCGGCCCACCGCTCGCCGTCGGACATTACCTCCCACACTCGCGCCGGACTCGCCGCGATCTCCACCTGGATGCTGAAGTCTCTCATCGTTAAGGAGCTTCCCCAGTTCGCCCGCTTTCGTAGGTATACCGGAAGGACCCATAACCGACGATGCTGGGTCCCCACATTCGTGGCGTCCGGCGGGTAACTCGCTTGAACAAAGCCATCAACTCACGACAGTCCGCATGCTGCTGCGCAGTGGCTCTCGCGGCGATGTAGTCAGCGACGCTGGCATCGGTGGGCTTCGTCTTGTTCTCGGCCATAGAGATAGTCCGCGATTTCCGGTTATCGGCGTGCGATCGCCTCGCACTGGCACCTACTTGAACTTCACCTTGGCGACTTCCTCGTTAGGCGTGAACCCTTCACCGAAATCCTCGACGTCCATCAGCTTGCGGATCTCGACCTCTCCCTCGCCGTTCGGGGAGACGTTCGGAGCGCGCTTGACCCATTCGATCGCTTCTTCCAGCGACTTCACCTGCAAGATCGAGAAGCCAGCGACGATCTCTTTGGTCTCGGTGAACGGACCATCGATGACGATACGCTTATCGCCGCTGAATTTCACGCGCGCACCCTTTGATGTCGCGGCGAGTCCCTCGGCGGCGAGGAGGATGCCAGCCTTCACGAGCTCTTCGTTGTACTTCTGCATCGCGACGAACGCTTCCGGCTTTGGCATCACACCCGCTTCGGACTCCTTTGTTGCCATGGCCATGACGATGAAACGCATTGTCCTCTCCTGAATTCGGTTCGTGTCGGTTGTCCCGCCTCACTACCGCGTCGAACGAGCCCGGCCGAAATCGACACGAGCGTTGCAGAGTCCGTAAGCTGTCGGGTTTTGGCGATGCGCGCAGATTCCGCTTGCACTCGGGCGTGCAATTCGTCTGCAGCACGCTTGTTAGGTTGCGCGCCTATCGCCGCGACGCCCAGTAAGCGTCCGCCTCGGCTTCGAGCTTGTCCAGGCGTGTGTAGTAGTCTGGAAATTCCTTCAGATGCGCCCACGCGATCTTCCCGGTAAGCGTCAGGTCATCGTTCGTGACGTTGGTCTCTACGTCGCGCGCGCCATGCTCAAGCTCAACCTCAAGCCCGCGCCGGAATTGCTCGAGGTCGATTGTTGCCCAGTCGACTCCGAGCTCGGCGCCGGTTTGTTTCGCTTCATCGATTGTGATGCGACGCTTTCCGGCCATGACGTTGCCTCCGGTGTGTGTCTCTGTGGCGTTCAGGCGTTTGTTCGTCCCAGCGGTGCGCGCCACCTAACGGCGTGCCATGCCGCGGCACCAGCAGCAACGACTTGATATTCCCAACGAGGCCTAACGACGAGATCATCAAGCAGCTCGTTTCGTCTCGGAGGGGGTATGCTGTATTCTGGTATCGATCTGCACAAACGTACAATCGCGATTCAGACCGTGGATGGCGA
>JBFMFA010000463.1:0-3708 GCA_040753195.1 Gemmatimonadota bacterium
CGATGCTCACGATGTCGAGGCGTGTGGCTGGACCCTGGCGAGTGCGACGCGGCTCGGCAGCGATTACGACAGCCGGTACCGCCCTCACAACAACCTCATCGCGAGGGGACATCTAATCCGGGCGCGTCGTTGGCGATGGAGGGTCTTACGGAAGTCCTCTTGTGGCTCGGCCGCGTCGTATCGTAGCATTTGCACCGTGACCCGGACCGCCTCGTGATGCCTAACAAGCAATTGCTGCAGACGCCGCAGACTCGTTATGGATTGCTGCCGTGTGGCTGCGCCACGGCAGCAACGGTTGATATGCGGCGCAGCAGAATTGCACGCCGTTAGGCAGCAGCACTAGCGCCGATGCTACTGCTCTGTGTCGTCAAAGATGTGCCAGCTGTGCAGGAAACTGTGGCATCCTCGGCCGCGGAGCAATCAACCGGGATTTTAGTGGCGTGTGTACGTATCGACGATTGAATCCGTGCGCGACGGTCTGCGTTTGCGGATGATGCGGTTTCCGGAGATGGACAACGTTTCGGCAGGGTCCACGAGGCACGGAGTGGTACCGTAGCTCCACTTCTTCAACTGCAGGGTCGAATTCACCACTCGATACGCCCCGACCGCCCAAAAGTAGCACGAGAATCCGCCTGGAAAACGTTCCGCTCGTGCATGTTTGTAAGTCCCAACTCGCGTTAGGTAGAGCGTGTCCGACACGTCGGGAGGCGGCGACAGCGTCCGGAATGTCTCTGTTACAATCCAGCGTCCAGCGAGCGAATTAGACCCCCCGTGTAGCCGCGATAAGTTGAAGACAAATCTGCCGCTTGTATCTCGCGCGTCTCTAAAGTCGCCGCGTAGTTGTTGCGCCTCGAGTTCCAGCGTACCGACAAACGGTTGAAACGCTTCTCCGATCTGAAAAATCGCGCGACCGGCACTAATGACTCGACCAAGGCCGAAGAAGCCCGACGCGGAGTCCAGTACGCCCAAGGTCAACACGGAATCATCGTAAACGTGCGCAAGCAGCTCAACGCGATGCGGGATACCCGCTAGCGAACCGTCGCCTTTCCACACGCCACCGACATCTTCGCGTTCGCGTGGTCCTTGATCCACGCAACTTGTGCAGATAAGTAGTGCCGCCCACTGCACTCGCCACGCACGGGCGCCGATCAGTTTTGATAAACGCGCTCTCACCATGACGCGTGCCTCCGCACCACCACAAGAAGACTCGCACAACCGCAGCGGGACAAGCAAGAGGGGACATCAAGTACCTTCGCCGACGTCCTGTACCGGAGAATGCGACCACATCGATAGGCGCGGCCTCACCGGACATTCGCTCCGAGAGATCGTGAGCACCAACGCTTCCATTGGTGTCGTGATGCGCTTAGCGTGGAAGGTAGATGGAACGTCGACCTGGCATCCACGAAATACGGACACCTCGAAATTATTCGGTCTATCGTGGGCTCGCTTTGGATCCGGCTGCTGCCTAACAAGCCGTTGCTGCAGTCGCCGCGGACTCTGGTTGAGGGCGCGCATGTGCTTCGCCATGCGCGCCAATCATAATATGCGGCGCAGCAGAACGGCACGCCGTTAGGTGGCCGCAGGTAATTCCTCATGGGTCTCGATTTCGTAGAATTCATGCTGGCGGTTGAAGACGCATTCGAAATCGATATCCCGGATGACGTCGCGGCTCGGCTCAATACGCCACGCCAGGTTGCAGACTACGTCTTTCAACACGTTGGCGGGGCGAATGACGGCCCATATCTGACGCAGCGCGCCTTTTATCGAGCTCGCCGAGCAATCGCTCACCATGCTCAGGTCGAACGCCGCGCTTTGCGTCCGGACTCCGTCGTAGCTGATGTCTTATCAGTCGAGCACCCAGATGACCTTTGGGATCGAATCCGAGCAGACCTGGACGTTTCGACAGCGTTGCCCTTGCGCGCGCCGACCTGGTGGCGGAGGCTTCTAGGAAGTCCGCCAACAACGCTGCGGTCCATCGCCACCGAACTCGTCGCCCACCATCCGACAACTCTAAAGCGACCTAACGAAGGCTGGACCTATTCACAAGTGTGTGAAGTGTTAACAACAGTCCTCGCAAAGAATCACGCGATCGACACGAACAAATACACCTTGGATTCGCGCCTCGTTCAGGATATGGGTCTTGACTAGCGGCCACCTAACAAGCCGTTGCTGCAGTCGCCGCAGACTCTGGTCGAGGGCGCGCATGTGCTTCGCCATGCGCGCCAACTATGATATGCGGCGCAGCAGAACGGCACGCCGTTAGGCAGCGACTGGGGCGAGGATTTCGGCCATGATGAAGAGTGTGCGCAACTCCGCGTTAAGGCTCGTCGGGCTCACCGTCGGCATCGCATTGAATGCGCCCGCGCAGCCGCCGCCGCCCGCGTGTCAGTGGCAAGGCTCGCATCAATGGTTGTCGACGCGCCCGAGTCCACTCGACTCTGTCATTCTCACCATGCCGGCACTCACGCTCACCGTCTGCTACAGTCGGCCGAGCGCTCGTGGACGCTCCGTATTCGATAGCCTAGCACCGTTCGGAAAGATGTGGCGGACCGGTGCCAATGAGCCGACCACGCTGCGGCTATCGCATAAAGCCACTGTCGGCGGTGTGAGTTTGGCGGAGGGCCGATACCTCCTCATGACCGTGCCGCGTCCGGATCGCTGGTTCGTTCTCTTTTTCACTACTGCGGCGACGGACCCAGCGGCCATGTTCCAGAACATGACCGAGGCTGGGCGCGGCTTCGCCGACGTCGAGCGTCTAGACGCGCCGGTTGAACAGTTTACCATTCGCAGCGATTTCACCCCGGCCGGCGCTGCATTACTGCTCGAGTGGGGCGTGCTGCGCGCGCGAATACCTGTCGTCCCACAACCGTGATGTCTGAATGCAGAGTCGCTGCCTAACAAGCCGTTGCTGCAGTCGCCGCACACTCTGAAGGAAGGCCGCCGCGGGCTTCGCCACGGCGGCCTCTATGGAGTGCGGCGCAGCAGAACGGCACGCCGTTAGGCCGCTGAGCAGTCAACGCTGAGCCTCACGAAACCGGACTCGAGATGCCACAAGAACCTCTCGTCATGGCCGCGTTAGTCGCCGGTGCTGTCTCGCTTGCGGTCGGCTTACTCTCAATGCTGGCGACATGGCGCACCATCAGATCAGCCGATCGTAAGCATGAGCGCGAGCTTCAGCGCAGGCTCACCGAAAAGCTCATTGAGCGTCGACTGCAGATCTATCCAAGAGCGTTTGAGATCACGGATGCGCTACGCGGCGAGTACCTGTTCCAGTCGCCGATTACGGAAGAGCGACTTCGCACCATTCGACAGGAACTCATTCAATGGGATCGCTCCGAAGCGGCCCTGATCATGTCGCGTCAGTGTTTAGAGAAATACCGAGTCTTGCGTGATGTACTCGATGTCCAGCCGTTTGAAGGCAATTTCACATCTGAGCAGCTGGAGCGTATCTGGACTGGAAAGAATGAGTTTAGAAAATGCATGAGAGCAGACGTTAATCTGCTATACGCCGAAGAATTGGCTGGCACTAGGAACGAAACGCTTTCGCGCTCCGCGATTGGCCTCAGAAGCATCACTCAGCGGCCTAACACTCCTAACGAGGCAATTGTCAAGCGGACGTAGTTCGCCTTATCGAGCGACTGCGGGTCACTCGATAAGAACACTGCTTCAGCGTCGTGGCGCATCGGACTGTGCATCGCAACGACCGTC
>JBFMFA010000464.1:0-3685 GCA_040753195.1 Gemmatimonadota bacterium
GGAGGGTCCTCGCGATGGGTCATCACCGTCTCGCTGCCGGCGGGCTTGCACAAATACGCCTTCATTGTGAACGATTCAGTGTGGACACCCGATCCCAGTGCGGTCCGCACTGTGGACCGTGACTTCGGCGTCACTAGTTCGCTCGTGCTCGTGCAATGATGCGTCGCGTGCTCCTTGTGGTCGTCGCTCTTGCGTTAGGCGCGCCGCCGCTCCTGGCGCAGTCTGCGCGTCTCGACAGCGCACTCGCTGCCGCCCTTGGCCCTACGCTCGACGCCGCGCGCACGGACGGCCTTCCCGAACGGCCACTCCTCGCGAAGGCGCAGGAGGGTGTGCTCAAGCGGGCACCGCGCGAACGCATCGTCGGTGCCGTCGCCGCGCTGGCTGATCGCATGCGTGCGGCGCGCGCAGAGTTGGCTCCCAGCGCTACAGAGCACGAGATAGCAGCGGGCGCCGAAGCGCTCGCCGTCGGTATTCCCGGACAGGTGCTGCGGACCGTGCGCTTGCACAGGCCGCGCGGTGCTGCGGCGATGCCGCTCGAAGTGATGGCGCACCTGGCGTGGCGTGGTGTCCGACCTGATCAAGCAGCCGACGCGATCACGCGCATGGTTGTCGGCGGAGCGACGACAGCACAGTTGGTGGCGCTGGACGCTTCGGTAAAGCAGGACGTGGAATCTGGCGTCGCGCCGCCGGCGGCCTTGGACGCCCGCACGCGCGGCCTCACGCTGCAGCTGCAGGGGCCGATGCAGCGCGCCACCGACGCGGCGCCGCAGTCGCTACAGCAGAGCGCACCGCGGCCGAGGCCAAGGAAGCCGTAGATGCAGACTCGCGCGTTGCTGCTCCTCGCACTTGCCGGCGTCGTCTTGCCGCGCACAGGAGAGGGACAGCCGCGCCTAACGAACGATGAGCGTCTGCACGACGTCAGTCTCGACGTCGGCGGGCTCACGCTGCGCCGCCGCGCTGAGCCGTGGCGCAGCGCGGTGAGTCTCGTGCCGCATTGGCGCACCGCGACGCCGGACGCGGCCCTGTACCTGGGTGGGGCGGTTTCCGGCACGCAAAACGGCTACGAGTCTGCATACGGCACCGTCGGCGTGGAGCTCACGCCGCACAAAAGCCGCGCGCGTCCGTGGGACCTGGCCGGCACGGCGACGGTGCTCAGCGCTCGCGAGACCCAAGCGATCGGTTTGGCGACCCTCCGCGGCCGTAAACATTGGATGTCGGAGCGACAAGGAGCGTGGCTCGGCGTCACGTTAGGCGGTCGCACGCAGGACCAGACACAATTCGGTTCCATAGCCGCCGAGGCGAGTATGTGGCGCTCGCTGGCGCCGCGCACCACGTTCATCGTGAGTGCCAGTGCGACGCACGCGGGCGACTTCCTGTACTACGAATACGCCGACGTGCCGGTGGCCGCGGAGTTGGCGACGACCCAGAGCCCGCCGGCGGAGTTCCGAGTTCCACACACCGCGCGCTTCGGTGAATTGACGGCCGCGCTACGACACGTCGATAGTCGGCTCGAGGTTTCGCTCGACGGCCGCTATCGCGTTGGCCCGAGTGAGGTGCGCGGCGGTGCGACGGCGTTCACCGGTGACGTCGCCTGGTGGCTCAGTTCGCGTTACGCCCTCGTCGGATTGGTGGGCCGTCAATTGGCTGATCCCACGTTAGGCACGGCCACGACGACGTACGCCAGCGTTGGCCTCAGAATCGCCGCACGCAGTCTCGGCGTTCAGTCGCACGCGGCAATGCCGCGCGAGCCGATTCCCACGCGTCGCAGAGAAGCGGTACCCGCCACCTTCGAACCGCGCGGACTCGGCGCTATGCCGGCGCGTGAAATCGAGCTGGCCGAGGCGGAGGACGGGGCGTACCTGCTCCTGAACGTTGTCGCGACGACGTTGGAGATCGCTGGCGACTTCTCGGGCTGGGAGTCGCTCACGCTGGTGCGTCAGGATGGCCGCTGGCGCCTCCCGTCAGCGCTGCCTCCAGGGGTGTACCGCGTGATCATCCGCGTGGACGGCGCTGATTGGCGGCCGCCAGCGGGGTTCCCCAAGCTGCAGGATGATTTCGGCGGCCAGGTTGGCGTCGTAACGATCCGCTAACGTCGTTAGGCAGCGGTCGGCATCGCCTTCTGCTGTCCGATATCCGAAGCCGGCACCGTCACCGCACACTACTCGGGTTGGCGTCGCGACTGGTGCGGTGTCTAAGTTACTGAATGATGGCTGCGGAACTGGACGCTAAAGAACAGGACCTGTTGCAGTGGTTCCGCGCGCGCGGATCCGTGCTCATTGGTTTCTCCGGCGGCGTCGACTCCGCTTACCTCGCGTGCGTCGCGCGCGATACGCTCCCGCGCGATCGCATGCTTGCCGTCATCGGACTGAGCGCGGCATACCCCGCGCAACAGTGGGAGCACGCCCGCTCGGTCGCTGCGCGGTTCGATCTTCCAGTCCTCGAAGTACCGACCGCCGAGCTGCAGGATGCTCGTTATGCAGCAAACCCGACCAACCGTTGCTACCACTGCAAGAGCGTACTCTGGCGCACGTTAGCGCCCATAGCCGACGAACGCGGGATCGCGGTGATCGTTGACGGAACCAATGCGGATGACCTCGGGGACTATCGTCCGGGCCACGCTGCCGCTCAGGAGCGCGGGGTCCGCTCTCCACTCGCCGAGCTTGGCTTCCGGAAGTCGGAGATTCGCGCCCTGTCTCAGCGGCGTGGAATCCCCGGCTGGGAAAACCCGTCCTCTCCCTGCCTCGCGTCGCGTCTCCCCTACGGCTTTGCCGTCACGGCCGAGCGTCTCGCACAGGTCGAGCGGGCCGAAGCGGCGCTTCGCTCGTTAGGCATAACGGGCAACCTGCGGGTGCGTCACCACGGAGATCTTGGCCGCGTGGAGCTGGATGCCTCCGAGCTCACCTCCTGGCTCGATCCACAGCGCCACCGTGCCCTTCGCGACGCCGTGCGCTCGGCCGGCTTTGCCCGCGTTGCCCTCGATTTGCGTGGCTTTCGCAGTGGATCACTCAATATCCTGAGCGGAGTTGCGCCCTCGTGAGTGACGCGCTCGAGAGGGCACTCCGGCGCGCAGGTCTCCGCGTGCGCGCTGAGACGCGCGAAGGGCTGCTCGTTCTCCTGCCCCTGGAGCGCGACGCGATTCCCTCCGATGAGGCACGCCGCAAAGTCCTGGCCCTCGCCGCGGAGCATGGTTTTTCCCATGTGGCACTGGAGCTGATAGACTGAAACAGCTTGCAGTTGAGTTCGAGTCAAGGACTTCATAGTTCTCGCGCGTGCGCCTCTTTATCGCGGCCAATTTCGATGCGGAACTGCGTGCCCGATTGCACAAGACGGCGAGCGCGCTGCGCGACGCGGCGCCCGACGTTGCCTGGATAACAGCGGAGCGACTGCATTTGACGCTCAAGTTCCTGGGGGAACGAGACGCCGAACTGGTGCCCCGCCTTGTCGCAGCCTTACACAAACTGGGGGAGGAGACTCACCCGGTGAATGTTCGACTCGGTTCCTTCGGCGCCTTTCCGAACTTTCGCAGGGCGCGTGTGGTATGGATGGGAATAGAGCCGATGGATCAGCTGGCGGCGCTGGCCGGGAACGTCGACACGGTGTGCAGCGCGCTCGGAATCGCTCGTGAAGAGCGCCCGTACCGCGCGCACGTCACGTTAGGCAGGGTCAAACGGCCCTTGCCGGCGGC
>JBFMFA010000465.1:0-3684 GCA_040753195.1 Gemmatimonadota bacterium
TCTTCGAGAAGATGACCGAGGAACGCGTGCAGGCCGGGCTGCCAGTGTACGCGAATCCACGCAACACCGCCGCCGGGAGCCTGCGCCAACTCGATCCCGCGATGACGGCCAAGCGGCCACTGCGCTTCTTCGGGTACACCGTCGTCGCGCCGTTAGGCGAAAAAATGCCCTTCCGTACGCAGACCGAGGTCCTCGAGGGGCTCAGGGAGTGGGGTGTTCCCGTCGCGCCGCATCATCAGCATTGCGCCACGTTAGCTGACGTCACGCAATGGGCGTATCGCGTCGAATCCACTATCCGCGCGACGCTGAACTTTGCGATCGATGGTGCCGTCGTCAAAGTCGATCCTGTCGCGCTGCAGGAAGACCTCGGCGTGGTCGGTGGGCGTGAGCCACGCTGGATGATCGCGCGAAAGTTCTCGCCCGACATCGCGGAAACGCGCCTGCTCGAAATCCGCGTGAACACCGGACGGACAGGCGTCCTCACTCCCTACGCCGTGCTGGAGCCCGTCGAGATCGGCGGAGTGACCGTCACCAACGCCACCCTGCATAACGAGGATCTGATCAAGACCAAAGATCTGCGCGAAGGTGACATGGTTCTGGTCAAACGCGCCGGCGAAGTCATCCCGCAGATCATCAGCCCCGTTCCGGAGAAACGCACGGGTGCTGAGCGCGTGTGGGCGATGCCCCAAGTCTGCCCGTCGTGCGGCACACCGGTGATTCGTGAGGAAGACGACGCCGGAGTGTATTGTCCGAACACGGGGTGCCCTGGACGCCGACTGGAAGGTCTGGTGCACTTCGCCAGCCGCGGCGCCATGGACATCCGTGGACTGTCCTATCAGCGCATTCAGCAGCTCGTCGACGCCGGTTTGGTGAACGACGCGGCGGATCTGTACCGCCTAACGCCAGAAGTGCTCGTGAGGTTGGAGCGCTTCGCCGATAAGTCCGCGGTGCAACTCATCGAAGCGATCGATGCGTCGAAAAAACAGCCGTTGAGCCGCCTGCTGTTCGCTCTGGGAATTCGCCACGTGGGAGGAACGGTCGCGGAGCTGCTCGCGAATGAATTCGGGCATCTGCGCGCGATTATGGCCGCCACCCAGGACCAGATCGGCGGCCTGCATGGCATTGGCGACCAAATCGCCAGCGCCGTGGTCAGCTATTTCAGCGAACCGAGCACGAAGGACCTCGTTGATCGTCTGGAAAGCGCGGGCGTGAACCTCGAACAGCCGCGGCGCGGGCCGGCGTCTGGTTCGGGTGCCCTCAAGGGCTGCACGGTCGTCATTACGGGCACGCTCCCGACCTTGAGCCGCACGGAAGCGAAGCAGTTGCTCGAAAACGCGGGCGCGCGCGTGACAGATTCGGTCTCCCGCAGTACGTCTTTCTTGCTTGCAGGGGACGCGGCGGGGAGTAAGCTGGAAAAGGCGAAGCAACTTGGCGTCGAGGTGATCGACGAGGCAGAGCTGCGGCGCCGCTTGGAACCAAAAGACTGAGGCAAACCATGGCATCACTCGATCTCGCCAGTTACGGCCTGGCTGCATTCCCGCGGGCCTCGCTCGCCGCGCTCCGTCATGCCCTCATGCGGGACCACGGCCCCGAGGCAGCGGGCGCCCTCCAAGAGGCCGGTTATGCTGGTGGTGAGACCGTATTCTCCGCTTTCAGCAAATGGCTCGCTGACCGGACGGACATCGATGCATCGCAACTCGATGTCGACGCGTTCCAGCATCGCGCCTCGGAGTTCTTGAGTGAGTTCGGCTGGGGGACATTGAGCGTCGGGTCGATCGATGACGCAGTGGCTACGCTGGATGCGTCGGACTGGTGGGAAGCGGATGGGAGCGAGCGTTTGGATTCTCCCGGCTGCCACCTAACGACGGGACTCTTCGCGGATCTATTTGGTCGATTGGCCGGGACCCAAGTGGCTGTGCTGGAAGTGGAGTGCCGAGCGATGGGTCACGAGCATTGCCGCTTCCTGGTCGGCAGCCCTGAGGTTTTGGAATTCGTGTACGAGGAAATGAGCGACGGTGCGTCGTATCAGGATGCAGTCGCTGCAGCCGCCAGTTCGATTAGCTCCTCGTAGCCTCCCGCGACAGCGGCGCCGCCGCAAGCGAGCGAATGCTAGCTGCCGGAGGGGATACCCCGCCGACGAGCGACCCGCGTTAGGTGCCTTCGGCGTACTTCGGATTCGGCACCAAGTCACCATCAACGAGCACTTCGCGGTCCCACGGCAGAATGATCTGACTCTCCGTCTCGAGCGCGAAAAAGTCCGGCTCGTGCTTCCCCGTCTTGAACGACACCGCCGTGCGCACCTCACGCGCGCCGGCGTTCACCGCTGCCGCTACAGCCAGCCGTAGCGTCGCTCCCGATTCACACGTCTCGTCCACGACGAGTACGCGGGCATCGCGCACTTCATGCGGCGCTCTGCCTAACACGGCCGGCGTATCGCGCACGTGCTCCGCGCGATAGCGTCGGCTCACGATGATCGAATGAAACTCGACGTCGAGAATCGCTGCGACCGTTGCACCGGGTATAACGCCGGCAGGCGCGATGCCGAGAACGAGATCAGGGTCGTACGCGCGCGCCACCTTGATTGCCAACGCGCGTGACAGCTCGCCGAAAAGCGGCCAATCGACAATGAACGTTCCCTTGCTGACATCGTGAGGCGAACGGGGGATAGCCACGGGGACTTGGGGCAAGGGAAAGGAGCGAGGCGCACGGGACAGTGAATGAAGCTAACCGCCCCTCGCAAGGCGACGCGAGCCGACGGCGAGCCCAACTAAGTCGCTGTGCTGCTTGTCGTTGCTCGGCTCGCATCCGCGCGATACTTTGCGAGCGTTATATCCGCCTCGCGAGACACTCCAATCCAGTCGGTCCACGCATGTCTTGGCTGAGCCGCCTCTTTGGCTCTCGAAATGAGAGCGAGCTCAAGCCACAGCGAGTTGATTACCTGAAGGAAGCCCTGTTGCTGGAGCGACAGGGCGACTACGAGGCCGCGCTCACATCGTACCGTCTGGCCCTGCGCGAAAAGCCTGACGACTTCCGAGTCCTGCAAAATATGGCGATCGCGTACTCGCGCACGAACCGTCAGGACGAAGCCGCACGCTGCTACCGACGCGCCCTGGAGATCAAACCTGACCTGGCCGGAGCGCATTACGGCCTTGGGTTCTTGCTCCTCAAGCGCGGCGACACTGAGCAAGGCGTGAAGCATCTTCAGGCGTTCCTTGCGGCTCCGCCAAAAGGCGCTGAGGCTTCACAGTGGCTGGAACACGCGAAGGCGGCGATTGAAGGCGTGCAGAACGGTGGCCCGGCGAGCGGCGCAACGGGCGTAAGTGGAGGCGGCGCCACCGCGCCTAACAACAACGCGCCACTAGAAGCCCAGCCGTAAGTGGGACGCGTCCTGGCGGTCGTTAGCCAGAAGGGCGGCGTCGGCAAGACCACGACCTCGGTGAACCTCGCCGCTGCATTTGCCCGGCGCGGACTCAAAACGCTGATTGTCGATGTCGACCCACAAGGGGCCGTGCGCTATGGCATCGGCTTACGGCGCGGCCACCCGACACACGGCTTTGCGGACTATCTCACGGGTCAGAGACAGCTGCGCGAGGTGATTCTCCCTACAGCGCTTCCGTGGCTGCGCGTGATCCTCGCCGGCGCGGTGACCGAAGCGCCCAACCACGAGGAGTATCATCGGCTCGT
>JBFMFA010000466.1:0-3680 GCA_040753195.1 Gemmatimonadota bacterium
CGATCACGACCTGAGCGACAGCGATCTTGCTCATGCAGTACGTGCCGCCTCGATCATCGTCATCGGCACCTCGGTGCCCGCAGGCGTGAGCAACGTGGCGGCGGTGCTCCCAATCGCCAATATGGCCGAGGAAGAGGGGACGTTTACGAACCTGCGTGGGCGGGTGCAGCGGTTTCTGCAAGCCAAGGCCGCGCCGGGCGAGGCGCGCCCCAGCTGGTCGGTGATTTCCGACGTGTTGATCGCGTTAGGTGAGCGTGCAGACTACTACACCGCAGGTGCCGTTTTCGCGGCGCTCGCGGCGGCACATAGCGACTTCAATGGCTTGTCGTATGACAAGATTGGGTTGCGTGGCCTGCCGGTGTTGAGCGCTCAACCGGCGGGGGCTGCGTGAACGCCGCGCTGCTCGCAGTAGTGCAGGTTGTCGATCGGCAGCAGCCGGCGACATTCTGGCCCTGGTTCTTCGCCACCGCCGCGAAGCTGCTCCTGGTCTTCACGGTCTACATGCTCGGCGTGGCGTACCTAACGCTGGCCGAGCGAAAGATCTCCGCGTGGATCCAGCGCCGCCTGGGGCCAAATCGCGTGGGACCGCGTGGTCTCTTCCAGCCGCTGGCCGATGGTCTCAAGAACATCATGAAGGAAGAGACGCTGCCGGCGCACGTGAACAAAGCGATTTTCATGATCGCACCGATGCTGTCGTTCATCCCGGCGTTAATGACGTGGGCCGTCATTCCATTCGGTGCGCCTTGGGCATCACGTTGGGGCCGCATCGACATGGTCGTGGCCGATCTCCCGGTCGGATTCCTCTATATCCTGGCGATTTCGTCGCTCGGCGTATACGGGATCGTGCTGGCCGGCTGGGCGTCGAACAACAAGTACGCCTTGTTAGGCGGGCTCCGCTCGAGCGCGCAGATGGTGTCTTATGAGATTTCGCTCGGCATGTCCGTTATCCCCGTGCTCTTGCTCGCTGGCAATGTCACGCTGAGCACCATCGTGAATCAGCAGGCGCACATGCATTTGTGGAACGTGCTGTTGCTTTCGGTCTCGTTTGTCATCTTCCTGATCGCGTCGTTCGCCGAAACGAACCGCCTGCCGTTTGATCTGCCGGAAGCCGAATCGGAGTTGATCACCGGGTACCACACCGAATACAGCGCGATGAAGTTCTCGCTCTTTTTCATCGCCGAATATGCCAACATGGTGACAGCGAGCGCGCTCATTTCGACGCTCTTTTTCGGCGGCTGGGATATTCCGTTCATGACAGCGGACAATACGGGAGCGGTTTCCGGACTGCTCGTGTTGCTGTCGGCGGTGATCTTCCTCGCGAAGGTCATGTTCTTCCTCTTCTTCTTCATCTGGGTGCGGTGGACGCTGCCTCGCTTCCGCTACGATCAGCTGATGTCGTTAGGATGGAAGGTCCTGCTACCGATCGCCCTCGTCTATATCACGGTCATCGCGACGCTGATCCTCGTGCTGGACAAGGCGGGCCTGGAGCGTGGCCTGACATACGGTCTCATCCTCTTCGCCGTGAATGCGGTACTCATGTTCGTTCTGTTCTTCGTCCTCGACCGCGGGCGCATCGTGAGTCCCGCATACGCACGCGCTGACGCTGCGGAACTGGCACGCCTGCGCGGGATCACTGCGTCACGCACGCACCTAACGTCGCAACGCGGAGGCGTGCACTAATGGCTATCGGCGTCAAGGTACTCGACCGGCCGATCGCGCAGACGACGTACATGCGCGCGATGGTCAGCGGGCTCGCCAATACACTGCGCAACCTCGTGGGTGAGCACAAAGTCACCATGCAGTATCCGGAGCAGAAGTGGGATCTCTCGCCGCGCTGGCGCGGGACGCACCGCATGCTCACGACGGAAGACGGCAAAGCAAAGTGCGTCGCATGTGGGCTGTGTCCGACGGTGTGTCCAGCAAACTGCATCAAGCTCGTCCCGGGTGAAGACGAGGAAGGGAATCGTTATCCACTCGTGTTCGAGATCGACGAGTTCCGCTGCATCTTCTGTGGCTACTGCCAGGAAGTCTGCCCGGAGGAAGCCATTCACCTCGGCAGGCACTACGAAAACTCGGAGTATTCGCGCGCCGGCTTTGTCTACGACCTGGAACGCCTAACGGCGCAGACGCACCCCGTGACCGAGCTGTGGGATCCTTCTGATCCGAAAGGCGAGTAATGTCGAACTTCTTTTACTCGTTTCATTTCTACATTTTCGGCATCTTCGCGCTCGCGTCGGCGGTCGTGTTCGTCACGCGCAAGAGTCCTGTGGCGGCGGTTCTCTGGCTCGTGCAGACGATGTTCTGTCTCGCCGCCATCTACGTGATGATGGAAGCGCATTTCATCGGCGTGATTCAGGTGCTCGTGTACGCCGGCGCGATCATGGTCGTGTTCCTGTTCGTCGTCATGCTGCTCAACCTGGGACATCCGAAGGAACTGTCCGACGCGCGCGGAAAGGTGCCACGCATCATCGCGGGGGCGTTAGGCCTCGTCCTCATCGCGTTGATTGGCAGCTCACTCCGCGTACGCGGCGTCGTCTCCTCGGAACCGATGGAACGCGCGATGCGCGAGCAGATTGAACGCGTCGGCGCGGTCGGTGCGGTCGCTGAGCCGTTGTTCCGCCAACACCTCCTGGCGTTTGAAGTGACGAGCCTCGTCCTGCTCGTCGCCATGATCGGTGCCGTTGTGTTAGGCAAGCGGAGGACCGCATGATTGCCGAATCCCTGGCGCTCTCCGCGGCACTTTTCGCGATCGGCGCGATCGGCGTGCTCATGCGCCGCAACGCAATCATCATCTTCATGTGCGTGGAGCTGATGCTCAACGCCGTGAACCTGTCGTTTATCGCCTTCTCCAAACTCTACGGCTTCTCTGGCCAGGCCATCGTCTTCTTCGTGATGACGGTCGCCGCCGCTGAAGCGGCCGTCGGCCTTGCGATTATCATCGCCATCTTCCGCCACACGCAAACGGTGAATCTGCAGAACATCAACCTCCTGAAAGGCTGATGCTGCTTACTGCCTTGCAGGCCGCTCAAGAGGCCGTCGCCGAGACGCACGCGCTTTCGGGGACGATGGCGGAGTGGATCTGGCTCGTCCCGTTGCTCCCACTGCTCGGTTTCCTGATCAATGGGTGGCTGGCCCTAAGGAGCGTCAGCAAGGCCGGCCCCAATGATCCATACGCGTATCACGAGGCACACCACGGAGATCATGCGGCGCATGGTCATGATGGGCACGATGATCATGGCCATCACCCGTCGCGGCATCGTTATGCGGGTCTCGTCAGCATCATAGGACCGGCCGTTCTCTGGCTATCGTTTGCCGTCGCGTCGGGGATCTTTGGTGCGCTGCTCGGCGCTCACTCCGAAGAGCCGTTCGTCAAAAGTTTGTTCGCGTGGATGATCACGGGCGACCTAGCGGTGAACGCTGCCTTCCAGGTAGACCAGCTGTCGATGACGATGACGCTTGTTGTGACGGGCGTCGGCGCGCTGATACACACCTTCAGCGTCGGCTACATGCGCGACGATCCGGGATATCCGCGCTACTTCGCGTATCTCAACCTGTTCGTCTTCTTCATGTTGGTGCTCGTGTTAGGCGCCAACCTCCCGATGGTGTTCGTTGGATGGGAAGGCGTCGGCCTGTGCTCGTATCTGTTGATCGGATTCTGGTTCGAAGACAAGGCGAACGCC
>JBFMFA010000467.1:0-3679 GCA_040753195.1 Gemmatimonadota bacterium
GGCGTCCATCATGGGCCCGTCGCTCGTGACCGGACGCAGCTGAGCGCCCGTGAGCGCTGCCGTCGCCGCGTACTCGAGGTCGTGGATGTGCGAGTTGATGTCCGCGAGAACTTCGGTGCCCCGTTCGGCGAGGAGCCAGATGGCGATCTGGTTGGCCATGGTGCCGGTCGGGCAAAAGACCGCACGCTCTTTGCCTAACAACTCGGCGACGCGAGCTTCGAGTTTGCGCGTCGTCGGGTCGCCGTCGAGAACGTCGTCGCCGACTTCAGCGTTGGCGATGGCGAGACGCATCTCGGGCGTCGGTTTGGTTACGGTGTCGCTTCGAACGTCGATGGCCATGTCGACAATCTAAAGCGTGAACGCAGACGACGCGGGAACGGCGCAGACTTCGCAGATATAACTAACAGCAGTTCAATTCTGCGTCATCTGCGCTCGAAGATCTGCGTGATCTGCGTTCCCGCTTGGGTCGTTACTCGGTAGTAGCTGCCAGCCGCGCTTTGCGATGATGGTACCTAAGGTCATGGACCTGCGCGACTTCCCCACCGATCAGAAAAAGCAAGGCCGCATAATACGCCCAGAAGACCACGGAGATGATCGCGTACAGCGCTCCGGTATACAGCGATCCCGGGTCGAGGGCGCGCGTCAAGGCCGCGTAGATGTTGCGCGCCACCTCGAAGAGCACGGCGGACGACAGGGCCCCCACGAGCGCCGTCTGCCAGCGCATGCTGCGGTTGGGCAGGAACTTGTACAGCGCGAAGAAGATCAGCGCGACCACCGTAAAGGCGGCGCCGCGGCCGATCGCGTATTCGATCTGACCCATCACATCGTCGCGCAAGCCTAACGCGGCTGCGCGCCATGACCGCGACAACGCGAGATACGCGCTCAGGGTGGTATAGGAGACCAGCAGCAACGACGCCAGGATCGTCACGCGCAGATCGAAAAGTTTTCCGGCGACGATGCCGCGCTCCTTCTCGACGTCGAATACTTCGGCCAGCGCGCTGCGCAGCGTCCCCCACAACTTGGTGGAGAACCAGAGATAACCGATCACGCCGAGGATCCCGACTTTCGTGCGGAGACGAAGCGCATCGGTCACCACGTCGTGCAACGGCGATGCGTCGGTTCCCACACTCGGCAAAAACCCTTCCACGAAAGCGCGCACGGCGGCCGCGGACTCGTCAGGCGGTAGTCCCAGAAGATCCGCGAGGATCCAGATGACGAGGAGCGCAAAAGGCAACGCGGCGAGCAGGATGTTGAACGCAATTGCCGCGGCCAGAAAGATGACGTTGTCGGAGTTGCTGACGTCCCACACGTGGCGCACATACTCGCCTAACGTGCGGAAAAAGCGTTTGACCAGCGTCAGAGCGCGAGTGCTGAGCGATTCCCGTACCGGGAGAGCCGGCGGCCCCTCCAGATCGACGTCAACGGTCGCCGGCAAACGTCCGGGCGGGGCCGAAACTGGCTCAGTCACTCAACGTCGCATCGTCGGGCGCAGCCGTGACCGTCACGAAGCCCGGCGTCCCTGGACGCGGCCGGTGGATCGCGAGCGGTGTGACGGTGCGAGCAACGATCGATTTGGTGTTGGCGATGCCCAGCTGCGTGAAGAGAAACTCGAACTTCCTGTCATACGCCTCGCCAAGCTTCGCGCTGACATCCTCGGCCAACGACCACAGTGCTTTCTTGAACGGGCCTAACGCCTTCTTGCGCGTCTTGTAGAAGAACTGCTCGTCGGTATCGCTCGCCTTGCGCTCGTCCTTGGCGTTTTCGCGCAGCCACGCGTAGATCTCGTCACGCTGCGCCACGGGCATCCCATCGTAAAGCATATTCTGGAAGTTCGTTGCCAGGTGAATCTCGGCAGTGCCGGTGCGCGGGAAGTTGTGGAACGCGTCGTCAGGCAATGTCGACGCCCCGTGCTGCACGGCACCGGACAAGCCGTACTCGTCACGCGCAACACGTGAAAGCTCCTCCAGCGTTTTGAGATCGAGCTTCACATCGGCGATCGATCCATCGGCAAGCACGACTCCACCGTGCGACGTCCCCGATTGCACGGAGATTTTCGAGAGGCCCACGGCACCACGCGCTTGCTGCATCAACGTACGATTGTATCCGTCCATGAACGCGCGCAGTTCTTCCACCGTGCTGTTCTGCGTTCCTACTTCGCCGATCTCGCCGCCGATCGAGATCGTCACGCCTTTGGGTTCCTGCGAGCGGATGAACTTCGTCAGCGCGACGCACACTTCGTAGTTCAGGCGCTGCTGCTCGTCGAGCGTGGGTTTGGAGATGTCCACGAGCGTCGACGTGTCGACGTCGATGTTGTAGAAACCTGCGTCGATGGCTTCGCGCGCCAACGCTTCGACTGCACCCACTTCGGTCACCGCATCCGCCGCAAATTTCTTGGCGTTGACTTGGAAGTGGTCGCCTTGAATGAACACTGGACCGCGGAAGCCCTCACGGAGCGCGGCCGCGAGCATAACGCTGACGTACTCAGCGGGGCGCTGATCGGTATACGCGATCTCCGAACGCGCGATTTCGAGGATGATCGCGCCGGCGTCGAGTTTGTTCGCGGTGCGGAAGATCGATCGCGCGGTAGCGTACGCCGCGCCACGGACGTTGATCGCGGGAACGGTGAAGCCTCCCACCTCGCCGCGACCGCGCGCCATGTAGAGTTCGTGGATCGACGACGGCCTAACGCCGATCTGCTGCGCAACCTCCCAGATCAGCCAGCGAGCATTGGCTTTCGTTTGCTCGTCGCCGAAGACTGCGTCCCGGACGAGCTTGTCCATCTGAGCCGAGCTCACGACTTTGGGGTCGTGGACCGTGACCATGGAGTCGTGGACGCTAACGGCAGAGCCGAAGTAGGTCATTCGAAGAACAGGTCTAAGGCCAAAGGTCAAAGGTCAAAGCAAGCACTGAAAACTCGAACTGAAAACCCAAACTGCAAACTGGAATTAACTCGAGGCTGAGTACCCAGAACTCATTCAGTCAGACTACTCGTTTGGGATCTGATTTCGGGAGTCCTTTCCACTCCTTTAGCGCGTTTTCGAACCCAGGACGACCCAGAATCGCGTAGGTGAATTGCTTCCCCAACTCCACCCCTGGCTGATCAAACGCGTTCACACCGTATAGTGAACCAGCGTACGCCGTGGCCAGCTCCAGCATCATGATGAGCGCGCCGATGTCATAGGCGTCCACCCGTTCGAGGGTGATGGTCATGTTGGGCCGGCCGCGACGCGCGAGCGCCCCGGCCGTAGCTCGTCGCTCAACATCGAGCAGCTCGCCGAGCGAATGACCGCCAAGGTATCGCAGGTCCGGGCCATCGTGCTCGCCGACCTGGATTTCCGGACCCTGAGCTGCGTGTTTGACGCTCACAAATGTGATCGTCTTGTCCGCCGGCCCTTCCATAAATAGCTGCACCTGAGAATGCTGGTCCGTCGCGCCGAGCGCGGCGATCGGGGTAGGCCCCACCCCGCTGCGTGTGGCGGGGGAGATTTTTCCGAGACTCTCGGCCCACAGTTGCACGAACCACGCGGCGAAGTCGCGCAGCTGATCGTGATACGGCATGAACACGTGGATGCGCTTGGCACCCTGCGTGTCCGCCAGCCACTGCAGCCCGGCGTACGCCAGGGCCGGATTCAGGGCCGGATCGGCGCTTTTGCACAGATGCACCATGTCGCGCGCACCT
>JBFMFA010000468.1:0-3669 GCA_040753195.1 Gemmatimonadota bacterium
GGGGAGTGCAGCATCGGCCCTGGTCTCCCAGTTCATCAGGCGCGTATTGATGAAGTGCACGACCAGCGCCACCGAATCGGGGCGGGTGACGGCCAGCGGGGGAAGGCCAACACGCGTGTCCTCCCACGCGCGTAGCACAACGCTGGTGATGTCCTCGAAGCCATCGACGTCGGCGACGGACGACGAATAACACGAAGAAAACAGCGGAGCGCCTAACACTGCGCTCGTGATCAGCAAACGACGGAACCGTCTCACCACGAACTCCTCGACAACGTCAATAATACACCTGGCTCAACCTCCGCGGACGCGGTTCGATAACGCATCTACCGCCGCCGCAGCCGAGCCTACAGCTTGACGGCCATGCGTGTGCTCGCTCTGCCGATCGCGCTGGCTTTGGCTCTGGGCGCATTCGCCGTGTTCACGCAACAGAACGCGGTTCTAGTGCGCACGTTCCTGGGCACAAGTGCCGGTCTACTCGTGTGGGCCGCGCTCGTGTATACGAGTGCGCGGAAACGGAGCCGCATCCTGACCCTCGCGGTCGACGTCCGGCGGCAGCATTGGCTGCAAGCGTGCGCGCAGACGACCGTGCTGCTGTATTGGGGATACCATGCGCGCATCGTCTACACGTTTCTGCCGTTCATCCTGGCGCAGCTCATCTTTGCGTATGCCTTCGACGCGCTGCTGAACTGGTCGCGCCGCGACAAATACACGATCGGCTTCGGCGCCTTCCCGATCATCCTGTCGATCAACCTGTTTCTCTGGTTCCGGCTGGATTGGTTCTACTGGCAGTTCGCGCTCATCGCCATCGGCTACCTGGCCAAGGAACTCATTCGCTGGAACCGAGACGGACGTTCGGCGCACATCTTCAATCCGTCGTCCTTCCCTCTGGCGGTTGCCGCGTTAGGCCTGCTGCTCACGGGGAAGTCGAACATCACGTACGGCTTTCTGATCGCGAACACGCAGTTCGACACGCCGTACATGTATCTGGTGATTTTCCTGGTGGCGCTGCCCGGGCAGATTCTCTTTGGCGTGGCGCGTATGACCCTGTCGGCGGTGGCGTCGCTCTATCTCATCAGTCTCGCGTACTTCGCCATGACGGGGACGTATCTCTTTTACGACGTGCACATCCCGGTTCCCGTCTTCCTCGGGATGCACCTGCTGTTCACGGATCCGTCGACGTCGCCGCGCACCGAGCTGGGTCGTTTCATCTTTGGGTTCCTGTACGCCGCCGGCACGGCGCTGTTCTTCGTCATGCTGAGCTCGTTAGGCCTGCCGACCTTCTGGGACAAGCTGCTTCCGGTGCCTCTGATGAACGTGATGGTGCGGAGCATAGACAGCCTAACGCGGAAGGCCCCGATGCTCAGCGGTCCCGTGGTGCCGGCGGCGACCCGGCGCAATGCGGCGTTTACGGGTCTCTGGGCGGTGATCTTCGCCGCGTTGTATGCAGCCCAGGGCATCGGTGAAAAACATCCCGGCCAGTACCTCCCGTTCTGGCAGCAGGCCTGCCAACAAGGGAGCGAACGCGCCTGCAACTATGTGGGCAACTTGCTGGTCATTTACTGCAATACGGGTTCAGGCTGGGCGTGCAACGAGGTGGGTGTGTTCCGGGCGTCGGCCAATCGCGACGGCCGCGCAGACTTTCAACGCGCGTGTGAGCTGGGTTTCACGGTGGGGTGTCAGAACGCGAGCCGAGGGCCTGCGGAAACCGGAGCGCTAACGCGAGAGCGGCCTGCACTACGAGATCTCCCGATCATACTGCGCGGGACGAAGCCACCACTCAAGGAACGCGACCCGGCAAAGCTTTACGCGCTGGCGTGTGAACAGGGGTGGCCGGGGTTTTGTACTTCAGCGGCGCCAGGTTCGGCTCCGAAGCTGTGACCGCGCCTAACGACTAGCTTGTCGCGTACATTCCCCGGGAGAGGAGTAGAGAGAGCGTGTCGCCGTCGTCTTCCAAGTGCGCTTCTTCCAACGCCAACGGAGGGGATGTCCGCGAGGGGCTGGCTGCATCGTCAGCAAACAGCGCTGCGGCATAATCCAGCACGGCATCACGCGGTCCCTCGAGACGCATCAGCGTCTCGTAACAGGTGCGCAGCGGAACAACGCTCACACGAATTGCAGAACGCGCCCCTTCGCGCGGTACGCGTTTCCCAATCAGCTTCAAGACGGCATCCACCGGAAGCAAGTTGAGGTTATAGGGGAATGTACTAACCGCCATCTCTCTACTCCTCGAAGGCCAAGCTACTGTGCTCTAAATACGACGATCTCCGCCATGCGGATCGTCGGCAGTTGCCGGAAGCTTTGTAGGGGAATTGGAGGTGCCACAGCAACCGCGGGGATTGGAGTTTCCAGACCAGCCAGCGGGGACGGGCGCCGTACCGCTGAGAGGCTGTTCACGTGTCTCTTTCCACGGTCTGCGCGCGCGGTCCTCGATGAGAAAATGCGTTGCGGTAATCGCCTGGCTTGTCGCGTTAGGCGCCGGCGGGACTCTCCCGGCGCAGGGTGATCCGTCCTCACCGCACGTCGAGATCTTCGTCCAGGAGGGGTGCCAGTACTGCAAGGCCGCTGAGCCGTTCATCGCGCGGTTGCGCACTGACGTGCCTAACGTGACTGTCCGCATGCTGGACGTCGGCAAGGATGCCGCGGCGCGTAAACGCCTCCTCGCGCTGGCCCGCGAACGGCGCATCGCCGGGCTCGGCACGCCCGCGTTCTTCGTCGGCGGCGACCTCATCGTCGGCTGGAGTGGCGAAGCGACGACTGGGGCCGCCATCCTCTCGCGGCTGGCAGGGAGTACGACGGCGCGCGCGCCAATTCCCAGCGGCGCCAGCTGCGACACAGCCAAGGTCGCACCGACGAGCTGCAGCGCCACTCCCGGAGCAACGCAGATTGCCGATGCATCCGTGAACGTTCCGTTGTTAGGCGCGATGTCAGCTCGACAGGTCGGCCTGCCCGTGTTCAGCGCGGTGCTGGGATTGCTCGATGGATTCAATCCGTGCGCGATGTGGACGCTGATCTATTTGTTGGCGCTTCTTGCCGGGCTCCGCAACCGCGCCAAGATGGCCACGATTGGCGGGACGTTCATCGGCGTCGGCGGCCTGATGTACTTTGCCGTCATGGCGGCATGGCTCGAGGCGTTCGTCTTCATCGGCGTCACGCGGCCGGTGCAACTTGTGCTCGGCTCGCTAGCGTTAGGCGTCGGCGCCGTCAATGTGAAAGACTTCTTTGCGTTCAGAAAGGGCGTCTCACTTTCAATCCCCGAGGTTGCCAAGCCGGGGCTTCTGGCGCAGATGCGGCGCGTGGTGACCGCCGAGAACCTGCCGGGTGCGATTCTGGCGGTCGCCCTGCTCTCGATCATGGTGAACCTGTTCGAGATGTTGTGCACGGCCGGCTTCCCGGCGGTTTTCACGCAAGTGCTCGCCTCACACGACTTGTCGAGACCGGCGTATTACGGGTATCTCACGATCTACAACGCAGGCTATATGTTCGATGACGTCGTTATGCTGTCGATTGCGGTAACCACGCTCTCGCGGCGTCGCTTGCAGCAGGAGGAAGGCCAATGGCTGAAGTTGCTGAGCGGTGTCGTTATGCTCGCGCTGGCATTGGTGCTGCTGTTCAAGCCATCGTGGTTGGCCTGACGTGATTGCACCGGCGCGACGGCCCCACGTCATCATC
>JBFMFA010000469.1:0-3664 GCA_040753195.1 Gemmatimonadota bacterium
CGCGTCCCCGTTTTCTCCCGGGGCCGGTTACCAATTCGGTGTGGGATCGCTGGCATCGTTCCGCGACCTGCAAGGAATCCCCGCGGCGAGCGCCGGAGCCTCCACGCAGTACGCCCTCTCGCACACGCTGGAGTTTCCCTTTGGCATTGCAGTCACCAATCGCGTACAACGCACCGATTCACGAAACTTCTTCGCGCGCGCGACGGCCACGCCGGATGTGACGCTCGTCGACGGCGTGCAGCTGGCGCTCCCCGACGTGGCTCTGCGCTGGAGCGCACCCGCGAATGCCTTCTACGGGTGGTTCACGAACCTCAGCGCCAACGCGCGTGCCTCGCACACGAGCCAGCGCTATCGATCTCCGCTCCAACTCGTTGGCGGTCCTGGCGGCGCGGAGCGTCGCGCCATCCGCGTTCGTAGCTACCCGTTAGGCCTGAGTGCGGTGACGGCGCGTGGCGAATTTTCGTTGCAGGCGACGCTCGCGACGACCTATCGCAGTGACACACTGCCTGGCGCCGTCACCAAGGCGCGGGCCCAAGAATGGAGCCTCGAGCTGGCGAAGCCGTTTCCGCTCCCTACCTCCTGGCGCGCAAGGAGTCCTTTGCGTACCAGGGCGAGTTATCAGGAAACATCGGCCCACAGTGTGGTGTCGAATGTGGCTGTCGCCACACAGCGCAGCCGGCTCACCGACAATGGCCGTCGCGTGATTGCGCTCAGCGCCGACGCAGATCTTGCCACCGACATGACGTTTGGACTTCAAGCATCCCAACTGGTATCCTTTGATCGCAACTTCAACCGGCGTTTCACGCAGACCGTGCTCTCCGCTGTGCTCGAGCTCAAGTTCTTCGGTAGTGCGGGCAATCTAGGGCAACCACGATGAGACTGATGCGCTTATTCCCCGCGTTGTTGATCGCAGCATGCGGCGGGGCTGGCGGTGGTCAGGCAGCGACCCTGACGACCGACTTTGACGGGGAGGTCGCGTTAGGCTACGTCAAAACGCAGCTAGCCTTCGGGCCGCGCGTCCCCGGTTCGGCTGGGCATCGCCAGACGGGCGATTGGATCGTGCAGATGATGCGGGAACGCAGCGACACCGTCATGGAGCAGCGCTGGACGCATCGTACCGTCAAGGGCGATGCGCTGCCGATGCGCAACATCATTGCGCGGTACAACACGTCGGCGACGCAACGCGTCCTCTACGTCACCCACTGGGACACGCGGCCCATGAGCGACGCCGCGTTCAACATGGCGGAACGCATGACGCCGGTGCCCGGAGCGAATGACGGCGCGTCCGGCGTCGCGATGTTCGTCGCGTTAGGCGAAGCGCTCAAGCGCACACCGCTCGCGGCCAACGTCGGCCTCGACTTGCTCTTCGTCGACGGCGAAGACTATGGCGACTTCGCCAAGAATCAGGACGTCCTCATCGGCTCGCGCTACTTCGCCGACAACCTGCCAGATTCGGCGTATCGTCCGTTGTTCGGCGTCGTGTGGGATATGATCGGCGATCGCAATCTCAACATCGAGCAGGAATCGCATTCACTCGAACGGGCGCCCGAAGTCGTGCAGCGCGTGTGGAAGACCGCTGCCGATTTGGGCTACAGCAGCTTCTTCCTGGCACAGGAAGGCACCGCGGTAACCGACGATCACATTCCGCTGCTCGATAAAGGGCTGCGTGTGATCGACGTGATCGATTATCAGTTCGAGCAGCACCACACGCCGCGTGACACGTTCGACACGGTGTCAGCTCGCTCGCTCAAGATCGTGGGGGATGTCGCGCTGGCGTTATTGCGAGGAATCTGATCCCTGGCGGCTGTCTATGAGGAGCCGCACGCCCGCACCCGCACGCTCGTTAGGCTACCGCCCCTTCCTCAACAGGCGACGCCATCGCCGCCGGCTGCGTTTCGCCGACAAAGAGCGGCAAATACATCGACATGATCGTGCCGACTCCCGGCTCGCTGTCGGCGACGATCACGCCATTGTGACTCGTCACGATGCCGTGCACAACGGCCAACCCAAGCCCCGTCCCCTGCTCCATCGGTTTCGTCGTGAAGAACGGATCGAAAATGCGCGCCAGGGTCGCCGCATCCATGCCCACGCCGCTGTCCTTCACCGTTAGGCGCGCGTAGCGACCGGGAAGCAGGTGTGGCCGCGTCACAGACAGATTGCCGTTGCCGCTCCACACCCCCGCCGGGCTGACTTCGATCGCGACAGCGTCGAATTCGATGTCTCCGCCGGACTCACCCATCGCCTGCGCCGCGTTCGTTGCCAGGTTCATGACAACCTGATGCAGCTGGGTTTCGTCGGCGAAGACGCGCACCGGTGTGGCTCGCATGGTGGTTCGCAGCTTCACGGTCGTCGGCAGCGAGGCACGCAGCAGCGTCATCGCCTCGAGGATGACATCCGTCAGTTTGACGGCCCGCCGTTCCAGTGGCTGCCGCCGGCTGAACGCGAGGATCTGCCGCACGACGTCACGGGCACGCTTGCCGGCGGCGAGGATGTCGCGAATCGAGTCGGATGCTTCGGGGTCGTGCGCAACGACGTCTCGCAGCAATTCCGCGTTCGCCATGATACCGGCAAGCACATTATTGAAGTCGTGTGCGATGCCACCCGCGAGCGTACCTAACGACTCCATTTTCTGCGACTGGTACAGCTGCTGTTCCAGTAGCCGTTTGGCGTCTTCGCTTCGTTTCTGGTCGGTGATGTCGGTCGACAAGACCATGGCGGCGACGATTTGTCCTTGCACGAGCACCGGACCGACATGACAGCGATACCAGGCTGTCTGTCCGTTGTCTCCCAGCGCGTGAATTTCATAGGCGCGGGTTTCACCGCTGTGAAGCACCGCGATGAGGTTTTCGCGCGCGACCTGCCGGTTATAGTCGTCGACCATGTAGTCATCGATGCAGGTGCCGAGCACTTGACCCGGGTCGAGGCCCTCGCGCACGCGATTAATGAACGTGATGCGGCGATCGCGATCGACCAGCATGACGTATTGCGGCGACGCGTCGATGAGCGAACGCCAGCGCGCTTCCGACGCGCGCAGCGAGCGCTCCGCTTCGACACGCGCGGTGACGTCGCGCGACTGCCAGAGCACGTGAGTCACGACGCCTTCGCGGTCGCGCACCGGCACGGTGGTCGCTTCGAGGATACGTTCACCAAATGGCGTATGCAGTTCGTGCGTCCCCTCCGACGTTCGCAACGTATTGATCGACTCGGCGATGGCGGCGCGTATCGGCGCCAGGGCCTGCAGTGACTCGGGTAGCGGCTCGGCGATATTGATTTGGCGTCCGATCAGATCCGTTGTTTCGAGCGTCGGGGCAATGGCGCGTAGCGCGTTGAAGAGCGCCCGGTTCCCCATCTCGAGGGAGCACAGCTGGCCGTCTTCCACGGCCAACAGCGCGATTTGATCTTGACTGCTGTTGACAACACTCGTTAGGCGTGTTTCGCTGGTCTGCAGCTGCGCGACGACGAGTTCGCGCTCGCGCACCGACGACACGAAGATCAGACTGATCATGACCGTCCACGCGGTGAACAGCTGAGGCGCCCATGGGGCACCGGTCGTCGTCAGAGCGAACAGTCCCGTGCCGGCGCTGAAACCGATCGCCGTCGAGAGCGCAATCGCCGCGTTCATTGCCGTCGTCGCTCGCATGCCGAAGCGATTGGCGCTCCAGAG
>JBFMFA010000470.1:0-3661 GCA_040753195.1 Gemmatimonadota bacterium
GGTCGCGACGCCGTACCCCCATGGCTTCACTTTTTCGAGCGCGCGCACGACCGGAATGACGCCGAGCCCGTAGGCGTCGGCTTTTACCATGGGCAGGAGCGGCACCGAGGCGCGCCGCTGCATCGTTTGGGCATTGCGCACGAGCGCGCCGAGGTCGACGTCGACCCAGGCGCGCCGCGGGAAGTCGTTCATTGACGCTGCGTTACGGGGGCGGGTAGTATACCCGCCGAGGAAATCATATGCAACCTAAAGCTACGCTTGAAGATACGCTGACTCTCATGCGCGATCTGCGGCGCCGGTGTGAGTGGGATGCGGCTCAGACGCATGAGTCGCTGCGTCCGTACCTGGTTGAGGAAGCGCACGAGCTGGATGAGGCGTTGCGCGATTCGGATGTGGCGAAAATGCGCGAGGAGCTCGGCGATGTGCTTTTGCAGGTCCTATTTCACTCGGTGATCGCGGAGGAGCGCGGCGAGTTTGACGCAGGGGATGTCGCACGAGGGTTGATCACGAAGATGCAGGAGCGGCACCCGCATCTGTATGGCGATGGGGAGCGCGTGCCGTGGGAGCAGATGAAAGCCAAGCAGCGCACGTCCATTGAAGCGGGACTTCCGGACGGACTCCCTTCCCTGCACCGCGCACATCGGCTGCAGGATCGTGCGGCGGGGGTTGGGTTCGATTGGGAGGATGTGCGTGGTCCGCTCGAGAAAGTGAAGGAGGAAGTGCGCGAAGTCGAAGTGTGGGTCGAGACGCCGGGTGAAAAGGACGCGTTGGAGGCCGAGTTAGGCGATCTCCTCTTTGCCGTCGTGAATCTGTGTCGTAAGGCAGATGTGCATGCATCGCTCGCCCTCGACAAGGCGAACGCCAAGTTCGTTAGGCGTTTTGCGGGGATTGAACGGCTGGCGGCCGCGCGCGGGATTGATGTGGCGACGGCAGGACTGACGGTTTTGGATCAGTTATGGGATGAGGTAAAGGCCGGCGAGCGATGAGTTTTGAGTTTGAGTAAGAACGCTCGCGGATGACGCGGATCGACTGCCGCGGATTTCCGCGGATCAGCTTTCGGCGACCGCGGGAACGCCCTGACGTCGAAACGGCGCAGATAACGCTGATCCTACAAAGCGTAAGCGTGGACGAACGCGGACCATGAGCGACGAACGCCGACGTTAGGCAACAACCACAAACAGAACAGACACTGACACAATTAAACCATCGTTCTCTTTTGTTGTTGTCTTTTGGCGTTGTTGTCTTCCTGTTGTTCTCGCCGTCGTCCGCCTCTCCGCGTTGGTTCTGACGCAGCCTACCTAGAACGAGGAGTCATCCGCGTGATCCGCGGGCGGTTGATCCGCGTCATCCGCGAGCGTTCTTCCTGAAAACTGAGAACTAAGGACGCAACCGATGCATCATCCTCGGAAACGCAATGCATTCCCTGATGTGCGGCACCCCACAGATCCAGGCCACCGTGCGCTCGAGCCCCAACCCAAACCCGGAATGCACAAACGTCCCGTATCTGCGCAAATCCAGATACCAACCGTAGGCGTCGACCGGAAGTTTCTCCTCATGAATGCGCGCGAGCAGCTTGTCATAATCATCCTCGCGCTGCGACCCACCGATGATCTCGCCATAGCCCTCGGGCGCCAGACAATCATCGCATAACACCGTCCGCGGGTCCGCGGGATTTTCCTTCATGTAAAAAGCCTTCGCCTCCTTCGGGTAGTTGCACACGAAGATCGGCGTCGCGTAGTCAGCGACGAGCAGCGTCTCATCCTCCGCTCCAAGGTCGTCGCCCCATTTGATGGCGCTCCCCTTCCCTTGCAGCGTCTTCACGGCATCGCTGTACTCGATGCGCGGAAATGGCGTGACAATTCGCTCCAGCGCTGCCGTGTCCCGCTCGAGCACGTTGAGCTCTTCGTGGCGTCTTTCGAGCGCGCGCCTAACGAGATACGACACGAAGTCTTCCTGCAGACGCATGTTGTCGTGCGTATCGTAAAACGCCATCTCCGGTTCGATCATCCAGAACTCGGTGAGATGCCGCCGCGTCTTCGACTTCTCGGCGCGAAACGTAGGTCCAAACGTATAGATGCGACCCAGCGCAGCGGCGGCCGCCTCGCCGTACAGCTGCCCCGTCTGCGCCAGATACGCAACGCCTTCCTCGAAGTACTCGGTCGCAAAAAGACCGCTGCGCTCTCCGATCGCCGCCGTAAGAATCGGCGTATCAACCCTAACGAAGCCCCGCTCGTAGAAGAAATCGTGAATCGCCTGCTCGACCTCGTGCCTGACGCGCGCAATCGCCGCCTGACGCGGGCTGCGCAACCACAGGTGCCGATGATCCAGCAGAAAATCGACACCATGCTCCTTCGGCTGGATTGGGTAGTCGATGGGGCTCGAACCGAGGAGTTTGAGGTCACTGACGCTCAGCTCATACCCTCCGGGCGCTCGCGAATCAGCGCGCACTTCGCCGGTCACAGCGATGCTTGCTTCGTGCGTCAGCGCTCCAAACGCATCCCACGCCTCGGGACTCACGACCGACTTCACCACGACGGCCTGCGCCGCCCCCGTGCCATCGCGCATCACGATGAACGCGACCTTTCCGGAGGAGCGCAGATGCGTGGCCCACCCGCGCACCGTGACCGTGGATCCCACATGGCCTTTAAGTGCTTCTATCGTCGAATTTTGAGTCATTGGGGGGCGAAAAGTATGAGCCACTAGATGGGCGTGCAACGGACCCTCCCGCTAGGTTTGTGATATGACGTTGCGGCTCCGACTCGCGCTCGGACTGACAGCCATCGCACTGATTTTCGCGCTTCCCGTGTTTTTCGCGGTGCGCGCGCTTGACCGCATGCGTGCGGAGACGGCGCGCGTGCGCGACAACGAATTCTCGGCGACGCTGCGGCTGGGACGTATGCGCGAATTGACGGTCTCGCTTGGCCAAGACGCAGACCTCATGGCGCTATTTCCCAGCGACACGACCCGCCAAAACACGGCCAATCGCCTAACGGCGCTCTCGCTTTTGGCCGATACGCTCTCAGAGATGATATCGCAGTCGGAAACTGCCACCATCCGGGGAGCGATTCGCGATGTCGAACTGCGCGCACCGCGTGTGTATGCGGCGGCGGCGGCCGGTCAGGCGCAGAAGGCGGACTCGTTGCTCGACCAGTATTTGGCGCCCGCCCTCGTTTCTCTCAACGTCGCGATCGTCCGCGTCGAGCGAAGTCTGTTCGAAAGTACGCGCGTTACGGTCGAGGCCCTGCGCACCGAAGCCGCCCTCGCGCGACGCAACTCTGTCATCGGACTCGGCGGCGTCGCCGTGCTCGCCCTGCTTATCTCGATCTGGCTCGCGCGCTCGATCGGCCGCCCCGTCGCGGAGCTTGATCGCGGCATGCGCGCTGTCGCCGAAGGGCAGTTCGACTACACGCTCAACCTGAATGGAAGCGGACGCGACGAATTCGGCCGGCTCGCGCGAAGTTTCCGATCGATGGCGACGCAGCTCACCGAGCTCGATCGCCTGCGCGGAGAGTTCCTGAGCGTCGCATCGCACGAACTCCGCACACCGATCAACGTCATTCAGGGCTATGTGCAGCTTCTCGAAGAGGACACGTACGGGGCGCTCTCGCCGCAGCAGCGAGACGTTATGCGCACCCTCGAGTCTCAAACGGATTCGCTCGGT